>NZ_JBMKIC010000039.1:0-40597 GCF_049238665.1 Enterobacter cloacae complex sp. IR5450 | reverse complement strand
GGACATCTGATGGAAATGGAAGCCACGCAAGCACCTTAAAATCACCATCATACACTAAATCAGTAAGTTGGCAGCATTACCCAAGTGCTGTTAGGCATGCGTTCCAGTTCAAAATACTTCATTGTCCCTCCCTCACGAAGGGTTCTGTACTCATCCAATCCTAAGATTTTCATACTGCATCTCACGGTCTTTTTAATGTTATGATTTCTAGCATCATATCCAGGCTTTTCCTACCCCAAAATCCATGGGACTCTGCATTTTATCATCATTAGCAACCAGCAGATGAGCTTTGTAATAGATGAAGAATGCGCATAAGAAAGCCATAGCTATTCATGTGACATGCCTGTCCTCAGTATTGGATTTAGGTTACCTCCTGGATAAAAACTTACCCATCAACATTAAAAATACAACGATTCCAACAGGCACTCCAACAATAGGTGTAGCGAACGCGCTTACTCCCACGGCGGCAACCATACCTCCCAAAGTACTAAACATGATGGGTATGATTAACATAATGATAGCCTGGGGTATTCCTGCCTTCCAGAGGAGTAACACCATAATGACAACAAAGAACACCATGAGAAAAGGCATTGTTTGCCCCCTTAATTAAACACACTCTCTATATAACGACCATTTGGAAAATTTATTTAGTTATCTTTCAATTAAGGCCTACTTGCAGTTCGCCTGCCACGCTTTGTTATGCGCCAGGATGTCGCGCTTCGTCTGCCTGTCCAGTACATCCCAGTCGTGCGCTGTGCAGTAGATGGGTTTAACCCAGTCGCAAGACGTATCGGCTACCTCAACCCTTACGGGTCCAGTTGTCCCGCAGCTCGCGATCAACATCGTCGTCAGACATATGGTTAACAGTCTGCTGTACATTGCTGGCCTCTTTCGTTGCTTCTACCCGGCGCTCTGCTACTGCTTCAGTGGCGGCGGCCTTCTCTTCAGTGCGCTGCTGGTCTGCTTTCGCTTCCGCTTTGCTGGTGCCGCGAATATGGCCCAGGCCAAAAGCGCCTGCAATGGCGGAAATCACCAGTGCGGCCAGCCCGATTATCGTTTCGATACCCACTCTCACCTCACACCAAAACTGATTTCGCCAGATTAAACAGCGCACGGCGTTTATCCAGCCCGTTGCGGCCGCCATTGATTAACAGTGTCACGCGCTCAATGTCGCCGGAATGAAGAAGGCAACCGCGGGAGGCATAGAACCATGCGGCAGAGCGCGCGGCGTATTCATCCTTTTCAAGCAGCTCCGGATGAGTAACAAGGTCCAGTTTCAACGCCTGGCCACAACTGCGATAGTTGCTCAGGCCGGTAATCTGTTTCAGCCCACGACCGCGATATTTCCAGCCATCACCAGCGACCTGATTGCCAAGGTGTTCTTTTCCCCACTCACCACCGTATACCAGATTGGCGATCGCTTTCTGGTTTGCCGGTTGCGTTGCCGTTCTGCCAAGTGCGGCGGATTGCTGTTGAGTGATGCGGTGGCTGCCGAACGTCGGTACCAGGTTTTCAACCGCGTAATTCAGGTTCTCCACCAGTCGGGTAAATCTGGTGCTTTCATGCCCCATCTGGGCAATAAACATGGCCTGATCAAGCGGTGCGGTGATGCCGTATTCCTTCATGGCGGCGTCGATATGCGGAAACCAGCGCGCAGCTAATCCGGCGCTGATACCAGCCGCCTTCTGAAATTGTGATTGGTTCATTAGTGCCTCAGATGATCAACCAGACGTGCAACGTTGCCTTTGACGGCCACCAGCACGGAAAGGAATATGATATTGGCCGCAATGGTGGCCCATGATGAATGCGGGTAGATCCCACACAGGTACGCCAGCGGTACAGCGCTGTAAGTGACGGTAATCAGCCAGGCTAAACGCGAAATCCATGGCCGATGCCGCGAATCACCACGGCGGTAAAACATCAGAGTAATTACAACTCCGGCGCAGAGCAGCGCGTTGATAGTTGCTGTTGGGTCATTTAGTACCACCTGAACCTCCCCGGCGCGTTATCAGCGCCACCAGCGAGCCGATGTCCTGCTTGTTCAGGAACGTAAGGATTTGAACGGCTAACGCAGAAGCTATTACGGCACCAATAGCATCCAGAGGCTTCTCGGTGTACCCCGTCCAGGATGTGAGTTTTGACCCCAACAACCCCGAACAAAGAATGCCGACGATATACGACACGAAGAAGTAGGCCAGGCGACGTAACACCTTCAGGTCAGCTGCTGTCGCTATGTAGAATACTGCGCCTGCAAATGCTCCAAAAACAACACCGTAATCAGTTCCGGTCAATAGACCGTAAACACTTGCTCCAGTCAAAGCTAAACCGGCCAGCCCTGTGCCGGAAAATGGATCGGACATAGGTCTCCCCTCATATAGCTGTGTATCCTCTCAGTAATGAGGGGAATAAAAAAAGCCCGCACGGGAGCGGGCAACGAATGCAGATATTTATTTTTTTCAATTTCAGAACGAAGATTATCGGCAGTATTGGGAAAGACTTTAGACAATAAAAACCCGGCGCGGTGGCCGGGCAGAAAGTTTATAATTCTGGCTTCATACGGCCAAAAACTTTTTCAATGCCGGCCTCATACTCCTCTTTGTTGTCGCTCATTGCTGCAACGCCAAGAAGTTTGCCGATGTGTTGTCGTAAGGCCTTGACGCCAATTTCAGAAAGGAAGAGGTGTAACTTATCTGATTGCTTTCCATTCTCATCCCTACTGGCGCGAATTTGCTCTAATATCTTCCCCTTACTCTTAGCCAGTGGGACGTAAATTTGCATATTAGTCAACTGTCCAAAGCGGATCGGCCTGCCTTTTTCCGGACGATTAAGTCCATATAACCGATACCATTCCTCATACAACTCGTCGGGAAACTCTTTCTCATATTGGCGGGCTTCCTCTCGTACAAATGCCTTAAAAGCATCGATTACCTCTTGAACTTCAGGTCGATAACCGGCCAATGCATAGGCTACGCCTTTTATACCTGATTTAGCGGAAGCATTTATTAGTTTTTGAGCTGTATCGGCAGCAGGGATTCTAGACGGTGGCAGAGCATCGGCACTTTTTGCATCTATCAGCGCCTTTCCGATATCAACGATCACATCAATATCAAACCCATGAGCGTTATTGATGTTTTTGGACTGCCCACTATATTGAAAATTAATAGGATTTTCAATTTTCGCTATTAAACTTGGACCACCAAACTCCTTCATGTAACCAGCGCTTAGTAGTTTATCGACATCCCTTGCGAAGTTGCCGATACCTAAAAGTCGAGCAAGTCCAGCCTTAGTAACTACTGCGGTTTTCGATTCATCACTTAAGACATAACACTCAGCATCTATTCCAAATTCATCTTTGAAATTACCCATATGGGTGGCTTTGTGAATTTTATCCCTCCACCTTGCAGCAGCAGCCTTTTTGGCAATGTCAGAACGCTGCTCTTTAGTAAGAGACTTCGCCCTGGCAACCCCGCCCTTAGCTTTACCCTTTGGATCTTTCTTGTCGCCTGACATATGCAAGCACCTTTCTGTAAAACATGCTTGCATAGTCAAGAGCATATAAAAGGCCGACGGATGGTAGCCTTCAGTAAACGAATGTTGTAGTGCTTAATGGTCCACCATCGAGGATTCGAACCTTGAACCACAGAGGTAGAAGCTCCGTGCACTGACCAGTGGAAAAAAAAGACCAGCATTGGGTTGCTGGTCATGGGTCATGCAGTTGTCTCTGCGAAGCGGGTGTCTCCCCACCCAGTATTTTCAGTATCGAGAGCATTATCGAATGCCACTTTAACTATAGCATCGCGGTAAAAAATCGCTTTGCCATATTCCTATGGCTCACACTCGGAAGGTTCTGTGACCCATCGTGTAACTCATGACGCGGATATGGCAAAGGCACGCCGGATCACGACCAGAAATTTTAATTAAATAGCTTGCGAATGGTGCCGATAACCTGATCACCAAATGATGATGTGTCATCTTTAAGCGTACCAGTCATAAATGGATAACGAGGAAAACCATTAATGCATAAAAAATTGAAGTTAGCAGGAGCATTTTTATTAGCTATTTCTTCTCTTCCTGCATACACAGCTGACAAAATTGACGGCTGGATCTTTCTGACAAATACAAACAATTTCAACTTCTATGGTAAGGAACGTTCATTGACTGAAAACAAAGGTATTCGGTCAATAATCATACAAGAAGTTCCAATTTCCAAGAACTCCAGTGCGAAAATTCTCTACTCGCATTTCACCATTCCTTCTAAAGCATGCAAAAATGAGTTTGGTGAAATAACAATGTATGAAATGAGCGGAAAAGTTGCTGGAAAATATGATTATGTTAAAGGTGGCTCAAGTGCAGCCGCTTACATAGCTGATCTTGTCTGTGGAAATTAATGAATTAGCTACAAAAACCCGCACTAAAGCGGGTTTAATTTCATTTGGTCGCAATAATCAACTGTGGAAATCATACAGGACATTTTTATGCAAAGTCAACCCTAACATGCAAAAATGCGTCGTCATTTGCTTCGATCATATTATTAAGTTGTTGCCTTCTCGAATTCGACAGCCGCTTGACATTCCCACTTGCGCAGCGTGTCCACAAGCATTTCAAAGAGTGGTTTCCAATTACGCGACCATGATGACTGATGAAGGTCAGGGAGTCGCTTCAGAATGACGCGATATACCGTCGCCGAGGAGATAGCAGAGAAGCCAATACCAGAGCAACGTTCACACGTTTTGAAAACTGGTACGCCACGTTCCTTCGTTGCTTTACGGTCCACCACTTCACCTATGCCGCCGCAACGACAAC
The DNA here is from genome assembly GCF_049238665.1 of Enterobacter cloacae complex sp. IR5450. Classification (NCBI taxonomy): domain Bacteria; kingdom Pseudomonadati; phylum Pseudomonadota; class Gammaproteobacteria; order Enterobacterales; family Enterobacteriaceae; genus Enterobacter; species Enterobacter cloacae complex sp. IR5450. The sequence continues at coordinate 35,794 of NZ_JBMKIC010000039.1, read as the reverse complement.
GGGCGCTTATCGTTCCCTTGCCTTCGCAAACATCACAGACCGCCGGTACAACCTCTGTTACCTCTGTCCACAGCTCCCAGTCAGACGGACGAACGGCACGGGAGCGGCTGGCCCAGTATGGCGCTTTACCCCAAGGGTACGAAACCTTGCGGGTGACCTGCTCTTTAGTGGTCCGGCCGGTACCACAACAGCTGTGACACATCACGCTGGTAGCCGCCGAACAGGAATACTCCGCGAAAGCAAACTGCGCCAGCGTCAACATGCAGGCTCCGAGCTTATCGCCAGCGGCTTTGCGGACATTTTTAGGGGCGTTTTTAATGGCAAACTGCGCCAGCGCCTGAACTGCGAGCTGTTCATCTGTTTTGCTGATACCGGCCTTTCCGAAGAAAGCAGCCAGGCCGAAGCGCGCACGGCTGCTGGTGGTACCAATCGCCGTCATAACATCAGTGCCGGTGAGCCGATCCGGAGAGGTTCCTTTCACGTCGTCGCTGATATGCATACCCTGAGGGCTAAAGTGCTTAAGTGAAGATTCTAATTTCATGAGCCCCTCTACTTCGAGTCAATTCGGATGTAATTACGAAGGATGCGGTAGTCCACCAGCACCGATCCCGGGCGGCGATAAATCCGTAGGCGCTGCCAGCGCGCGCGGAGTATCTCAAGCGTTTCTGGCTTCATCTGGCCTCCTCGATGATGATTTGCCCGGTTTCTCCCCAGATTTTGGTAACCCGTCCGTCCCAGACATGGCTATCTTCGACAAACACTGCATCCAGAAGAGCTTTTTCCAGATTGTCTTTGTCCGGCTTTTGTTGGTGAGGCCGGCCGACATATTGCGCCCGCTTCGTCTTACTCCAGCTCTTTGGCATGGGGATGACGAACGTGACGTGATATCCGGACTCTGGCAGGTGGATGCCCAGCAATCGGACCTGTTCTTTGTATGCCCAGTACGCTGCTGTTGCTGGCCGTTTATGCCATCGATCACGCTGAGTCATTCGGGGCTTGCCAATCGGCGTAATTTCGTAAATTTTCATGCGGGCACCACCAGCCCGCGGCGGGCAACTTCAATCACTGTCAGAACAATCGCGCGGTCCATAAGCTGCCGACGCTCCTCCCTGTTCAGCTTATTCCCGTTATCAATGCTGTCATGACAGCAAATGCAGAGCGCAGCTGTCGCACAATCATCGGTTTTTAATCCCATGCCTTTTGACTCATTTCGGTGCGCAACTTGGGTTCCCCAGGCTCCACACAAAACACAGCATTCAATCTGCCCGACGGCGGCAAGCCACTTTTTATTACGATAAGTTTTTTGCTTAAGCATCATGCACCCCATACTTAAACGAATAGCCATGGCTGCTACGGTATTTACCGTTGCAACAACGAGGAATGGAACCAGATGGAATGTTTAGCGTGCGCCCAGCCTCAGCCGCGCTACCAAAATGCAAGGTTTCGCCATCACTCAATCGTGTGGCAATAACGGACCTGGAAGAATGATGTTTTGCGCCGGTCTTATTTTTATGTCCTCCTGATGGTTTCTTATGCAGGACATCAAACGAGTGACGTATATTTTGCTGACACGTGACCCATTCCAGATTGACGACTCTGTTATCATCTCGAATCCCATTGATGTGATTGACCTGATCACCGTTTCCTCTAGTTGTAGAAAGAAAAACTGAAGCAATAAGTCTGTGCAATTTGGTGCGAGTACTTTCACCATTTTTCACCAAGCTAACTGCGACATAGCCTTTATTACCGTCACGATATGGTTTCAACACCCTCCCCATCACCGTACGCCCACGACAATCAACACGGTCAAGAGAACGAACCCGCCCTAAATCACTAACCTCATAAATGCCTTCATATCCGGGAATGCTTTCCCAATTTTCTTCAATAGCCATGATCACCCCCACATCCGTTGACGAAGTGATCGCGGCGTATGTTCCAGGCGAGCACAAACCGGCAACCGGGCACTGACCGTCCAGGTCAGGAAATCAGGATTGAGGCTTTTTTCGGTTCTGATACCGCGAGCCCGATAAACTGCAATCAGGCTGTCGGCCTGTTCACTGGTGCATTCCGTATGGTGAAAATATGAATACTTCATTCCCGTCACCCCGCGAAGCTCATGAGTTGCGCAGCGGCGTTCTCCGCCTCGCGTTGGTTCCTGAATGCCTTGGATAATATCCAGCGCCAGAGGACATCAAGCGCGGCCTTGTACAGCTGCTGGAACTCAATTTCGTCCATGTTGGCGAATGAAATACTGCGTGGGTGCTTCTGAAGTGTGCCATCCGGAAGTTTGATAGCGTCGTAATGCCCGGCCTGAATAGTCACCCAGGCGCGGTATGCATCGAAAGATTTACAGAGGCTGATCCCGTTTGTTACGCGGCGGCTCGCAACCTGCACAAGATAGTGCTCAGCGGCATCGAGCAGTGCGCCTTCGTTTCCGCCATAGGAGGCCAAGAATTTAGCGTAGCCGGTAACCAGCTTGCGCTCGTTGGATGAGATTGCACCGCCGGTAGGCTCCCAGTATTCGAAGCCCAGATTCAGCAGAGCGAAGAAGCGGCGATGAAACGCAGGATTGCGTACCTGTTTGAAGTCGGCCACCAGCACGGCGCCGAGCTTGATTTTTGATTGCAGCAAATCGCTGGTCTCCGGCGTAGCCGGGATCAGGATCCCTGAGGACTGCTTAATGAGTTGTAACTGCGCCATGGTGTTCACTCCGTGGCGCATCGCGGTCAGGTTGCTGGTTGTTCAGGCCAGCTCAAGAATTATGATTGCGTACGTAGTGACAAGTCAATTTTTAGAAGCCATTTCCCTTACAATTTCCATAATGGTTTCTTTGGACCAGTAACGATCATCCCTACTTAGTTTTCTGTGAGTTATGGAGCTATCTTTGGTGGAAATTATATAGCGCTCTTCCGCCCCCAACTTGAAGGACAGCAACTCCCTTCCTTTCCCATCGGTTATGGTCACTCGCAGATCTGACTGAACTACACCCTCCACGGAATCCCCCTGAGCGACATACAGACGCGATTAGAAATTGTCGGCAGCAGCATCAAAGGGATTCGCAAATTGCGGTATTCTGAAAATGCGCGCTACCCCTGAGTACACCCTTAATAGAACCAGTCGTCTGCACTTTCCCAGGTTTCCTGAAGGATACCTTCAACCGTCTTCTTCGCTTCCTTTGCCCCACCATAAACGCTTAACCCATCCGAACCAGCACGACGAACAACCAGACTGCAATCCTCGAACTGATTCCGGAGCCGTTTTAGCAGTTCTTTTTCCAGCGCTGGCATTGCTCCATCAGGAAGTTTCTTTGTGCGATCAATGGTTAACTCAACTTTCATGGTGGCCTCCTTTGCACATACTGTGTTTTTATACAGTAACCCGCAAACTCAGAATGATCAACCTGTTAAGAGCACAAAATGTTAAAAACATAAACTTTTAGACATAAAAAAACCTGCCGAATAAGGCAGGTTATTTGTTGCTTTTACATACGTTGCTTAATAGCACTGGAATATGGTGTTGAACTTTGACTCTGTATTATAGGTTCCGTAAAACCCAGCCATCTTTCCTATTCCCTTGCTATACATCATGCTCCCTGAATAGCCAATAATCATATTTTCTTTCGCAATATTCAGTATAGGACTATGGAAAACCTCACCGTTTCCAAAATTTTCAAACATAATATCGAAACGATTACCGTAATCAATAATCACAGTCCCTGATGGAGACTGGCTATCAAGTTTTGCTTCTTTATAATTCGTGATGCTGCATTTTTTTGTGGCAGCACCAGCCGGATTGTTGAGATTGGTAGCAACTGGAGATTCTACATATCTTGTTTGTTCTTTAATCACGCAACCTGATAACACTGGAAGCACCATGCCCAGAAGAAGGAATTTTTTCACGATTAGTCCTTTGATATATTTCTGACAAGATTATTCCTCAGCAGAGTGTCGAGAAAAAGCTGAAGCCTAATAATTAGGATTTTCCTCAGATAGGATAGCAATATTAACCACAATACGATATCGCTTGTCATCAGGCCGCCAACTCTCTTGGCACACAAAGATCAGGAAGATTCGCCCTCACCAGCGCCTCAGCGAATGGCGGAGGCACAGCATTGCCGCAACGGATTAATGAGAAAGAAAAAACCCGCCGAAGCGGGTTTGCTTTGCGTCACTAATGAAACTTCTCTTACAGCGAATCACGAGCGAAGCATTCTCGCGCACGTTGCGTTGCTAAGGCTACGGGGTTGAATGGCTCTCCGTGCCCATTTAAGTTGGTAAGCGGTGTTTTGTTGAACGGTTTTTGAGACGAAGATAGAATCAAACAAAACATTAAAAATGGAATATTAATTATGGATAAGAAAACCGCATCGCTGGGCTTTTCTGCTCTGTTTGTTGCGAGTGTCGCTTTTGCTGAAACTACAAGTAACTGGGTTGAGGTTACCACAGCTGATGATGGCGTTTTTTCAGCAAAAGCAGGGACATACAGGAATGTTAAAGGTGATTCATCTGCCTTGTTCATGTATCAAACAAAAAATAAAAAAGTAGAGTATTACAAAGTTAGTATTAAAGATGCCGACTGCGATAGTGGATATGGAGAGATAAAACTCTTCTATATGGATGGGAAGTTAGCTTTCAAAGGTGATTATGTTGCCGAAGGGAACAGCGTCGGCGCTGGTATTGGTGATTTTATGTGTGCCGTTAGAGGTGCTGCTAACTCACAAAAACGTTAAAGGAGGGGGCTATTGTTAAAACAATAGCTCATAATCCATATCAGAAAAATACTGATTCCGCCATTTCTGGATAAAACCCTTTACGCTCCGGCCATAGAGAATTACTTCTGTGCTCTGCTGGGGATTTAGCCATCATTCAACCTGCTGTTGCGGCGGCAACTCATCACTATTACTTACAGGTTGGCTACCCTGAAGATTGGCGGCGCGGCAGGCATTCCAGCCGCAACGAAAAGTGACATCAAAGTTGTCCTCTTCCATGAACCTACACTTGTACTCTTCGCGTGTCAGCTCACCAGGAACAGATACCTGCGCTGGCGGGGCGGAGTAAATACTCGTCCTCAATGCCCTCAACGGGTTTTGAGAAGCCGATAAAATTACCGTTATGCCAAGGTTAAGGGCCGTATGGCTCAACGGTCACACGACGCCAGCAAAGAATGGCAGTCCCCGCTTCGAGCGATTCCAGCGCTAACTTCATCACAGCAAGCGCCCGCATCTTCGTTTACGATGCCAGGCGTTGCATCGCGCTCTTCTTCAAGCTCCGAAATGGTCTTCAGGAGCTATTCTTTTAGGGTATTGCTCATGATGCTGCTCCTTTGCGAAGTTGGGCGGCGAACTCGCGGGCATCATCACCGCTGATATCTGCATGCATCTCTTTGGCGAACATCTCCACTGCTTGCGCCCGAACTTCAGCTAGGAAAGTATCGGTGGCCGGGGTTTCTCTACGTTGCATTACGACATTTATCGCCTGCTGTAAGCCCACATCAGGCCTCATGGAGCCGTGCGTGTTGAATGCGTCCAAAGCCAACAGCATTGTTTCGCTGTCAGTTGCCGGGACTTTTTTCAGCCCCGCATTCTCCGCAGCCAGCGCAGCGAGCTTGGCTTCTGACTCGGCAAGTTTCTTACGCAAACCAAGTTCACAGCTATGCGCACCGCTGCGCCCCCTCTCAAAAGAAAATCCGCAGTCACAATAAAAAACGTTGTCTTTCTCGGTAATCATGCCGCCGCCTTGTTGTGTGAAAAACGTTTCAGGTCAAAGTCGATTGTTGCCCGCAGGTCACGGAAGATACCGCAGCGCCCGTGGCGAACTAGACCACCCTGCTCCACCGCTACGCGGAGATATTTATCCGCTGTGGTCCGGTGAAGGCCGAACATCGCAACGACGTCATTCGTGGTGATGCGCCCCTGCTCCTTCACCAGTTCGATAATTCGGTTGATGATCAGGGCGCGTTCTCTGTCGGTTTTCTTTCTGGCCATCGGTTATTCCCTCCCTGTCAGCTGCTGCACGAGATTTCTGTGGCGACCAATAACACGAACCGCGTCACGCAGTTTGGTCAGTTGCTCCAGCTTGTTTCTGGTGCGGCGGATTTCGCGAGAAATGTCCCGCACCGCTGGTACCGCTTCGACTGCGTCGCACCCTTCGGTGAACGAGGGGATTTCACTCACGATCTGTTCGACTGGTTTTGCTTCTTCCGGCGCGGCAGGTGCCTCCGGTACCGGTTCTTGCTTAAGGGGTTCTGTAACAACCGCAAGGGACCAGGTAACGCCTTTGCCCTTCCCGTTCTTCACCACAACGCCCTGGCGCTCCAGCGCGCGAAGAACAGAGACCATTCCGCGGGCATTGCGATTGACGGCCGCAGCCAGCGAAACTGTCGTCATTGCCCCTTGCTCACGCAGCTGCTGTCGGACGACATCAGGATCAACGGGTTCCGGCTCCTCACCTTTCAGACGCGGCGCCGGATGAACAGGTGCCTTTGGCGTTGACTGCTGAGACTGACCTTTCACGGTACCGAGGAACCAGCCGCCGTCTCCAAAATCGCATAACCCCTGATCACGCTGCTCACGTAACATGGTGAGCGCATCGACCGGGTCGATATCAAGACGTGCAGCAACTTCGCGGTATGTCGCCCGGCCCATTTTTTCCAGTGCTTGAATTACGGTTCCCATGGTTTTTCCTCTGAAATTATTTAACAGGACGCAGATGCGACACGTTTTTTCGATAACTTTCCCAGTCGAAATTCACCCAGATACCGCCATCCATCTGAAGACGATCCATAACGCGAGCGCCCAGGGTGTTCACCAGTTCGCCGTGGTTCAGATTGGTCAGGATGCCGACCGGACGCATCGAGGAAAGTCGACGGTCAATAACTTGATTGATGATGACCTTCTCGCCACTGGAGCCGCGCTGAATACCGACCTCATCCAGCACCAGGAGATCAACGTTACACAGGTCGTTTAGCAGGGACGATTCGGACTGCCCGTCGTCGTAGCACTCGCGAATACGGAGCATCAGGTCGGGGATGGTCACTACCAGAACCGAGTGGCCTGCACCCAGCAGGTGATTGCCAATTGCCGCGGCAAGGTGGTTCTTACCGGTTCCTGGCGCTCCACTGAATACAAAGCTTGCGAAGCTGCCGCCGCCGAAGTTCTGCGCGTAGCTTTTTGCCATGCTGTATGCCTGGCGCTGCTCCGGCCCTTTCACCTCGTAATTGGCGAACGAGCAACTGCGATGCAGTGCCTGGATGCCGGCACGACCAAAAATCTTTTCTGAGCGGGCGCGCTGGTTCATCTTGTCGATTTCTCCGGACCGCTTACGACCTTCGGTTTCCTGCCACGCCTGCCACTCTTCAACGCTGGTGAATTTTGGCTGAACGCTGGCCGGGATAATTTTCTTCAGGCGCTCAAGTGCGCTTCCAGTACCAATCATATTTTTCATCGCTACCCCCTGAACCCTGGTGGGATGGATTTATCTGGACGAGAAATGGCATTCAGATCGCGCATACCTGATGGCGCCGTCACTTCCCAGGCTTCCTCATAGTGTTTCGAAGGGCCATAAAACGTTGCCGCCTGCTTCACGTACTCCGTATTCAGCTTCCCTGTAGCCCTCACGAACTCAGCGTAACGCCGGGTGCCGTCAAGCAACTCCTGAACTGTGGCACCTGTTTTAACCCTGGCCTTCCAGGCTTTGCAGGCGTCAGCCTTGCTGTTGCCGCCTGAACGCTTTGGATAAATCGCCCATGCCTGTTCGAAGTCGTCAGGGTAGGGATTTTTTTTCTGAGAGGTCACACCATCGGAGGAGTCATCACTACCTGGGGGTGTGGCGGAGCCATGCCCCAAAATGTTTTCTTCTTCCTGTTCCTGTTCCTGTTCCTGTTCCTGGTTAAGGAACGGTTCCAAAACCCTTTCAGAACCCTTTAGTTTTGCGCCTCCGAAATGAGCTATCGCATCATTCATAATCCGCGCCAGCTCTGGCTTGACGGACGACTTATCCGGCACCTGTGAAAATAAGCGCATGGCCGCTATACCCTGATTGGGATTCTCAACAGGGTTCCAGCTCATGAAGTTCCTGATCAGAACCCATTTCGTGGTAATATCACGCGTTGCGAAACCGTTCTTGGATAGTTCATCAAACCCTTTCGAAACCCTTTTGGAACTCCAGTTAAGGTCTTCTGAAACGTATCCATCAGGCAGACGGAAACACCCAATCATGTTCGTGTGTTGTCCCGTGAGCAGGTACAGCGCAAGCAGACGAGCATCATCAGAAACTCGCCGCATTCCATCGCTTATCCAAAAAGATGTATGCACCTTGCCGTAATCACGCATAAAAACCTCTGAATGCTTAAAGTGCTGTCGGTTCGTCAGTTTTTGCTGAGTGCTTAAAGATCACCTCGACGCACAAAAAAACGCAGTCCTGACAGATGCATCCACCAGGCCCAGCAATAAGTGAGCCATTGAACTCGGTGCTTTTAACTCCGCAGAATGAGCACATGTAAAAATCTCGTATTTCTTTTTTACTAGCTGTTTTTTCTGTCATAATCCCCTCGTAATTTCGCCTTGAATTACATCGAAGGTCGGTTCCGTTGACGCGGCCCGGCCTTCACCTCTTTCAGAACAGCCCCTGCTGCTTACCGCGCTTGATGCGCTTCGACTCAAACCGGTCTGCCGGCACAGTCTGTTTTTCAGCCCATAACTTCGCGTGACGCAAAACATCATCGAAAATCCTCCCCTTACGACTTGCCTGAGACATTCGCTTGTACATATCGACGGCCTGGAATGCCCCCCCCCCTGCGCGACAGCTGCGGTGAAGCCCTGCCGGATAAGTTCTTCGCGAACGTGCTTTTCAATAAATTCGACATGATTCACTGCACACCTCACATGACGCCCGGGCCCATGACTGCGAGACCACTCAGAACCTGAACAACAGCCTCGCCAGGCAGAAGCGCCAGCAGGTGTTCAATGCCCTCCCTCACCTCTTTCACCAGCTGGTGCTGCGGCGCCCTCAGAATCACCGCGCGTTTCGCTTCCCCGATCTCCTTCTCCATCGCTGCATAACGCGTCATAAAGCAGTCCTGAGGTACCAGGCGGCCACGGAACTCAAGCGGTAGAACGGCGATGATCGCGGGCGACAGCTGGCTGATGTTTTTGCGCGCATACTCCGTATCACCATCGAGCCAGCGGAAGAGTTTCTGACGCTTACGGCTCAGGTCTTCGGGAAATTCCAGCCCGGCGCCGCCCTGTCGTTCCCACTCCTCAACGATGATCCCGGCAACGACATCCTGGTTATCCAGTGACGCGGCCCAGGCACGAACGGCATCGCGGATCTGTTCGTGCTTATCTGCCGCGCCTGGCTGATTGCGATTTATCATCGCAACCGGAGTTAATCCGGTATTTTGTTGATATGAAATGGCGTGCATGTTCAGGACTCCTGTTTTGGCAGCCCGTCTGTGGGATTTGGATATGCTTCGGGATCAATTTCATGAGGGGTAACCACCCAGCCCAGGAGCTGGCATAACGGGATGATGCGTTTCTGTGGAATTCCATTTTTATAAATCCACTTCCCGACAGCCTGACCGCTGATACCAAAATGCTTACCAATAGAGGCCCGGGAAGCTGCGTTACTAATTTTTTGCTGAGTTTCTTTGTTCATGTGCTCTCCTTTTGTAGATGGATCGAAGCATACATGACGAAAGTTTATGTTTCAACAAACGAAAGATATTGTTTTAGTGCTGAGCGAAACCTTAGGTTGTAAAATGTGCGTATGAATGAGATTAACTACCCAGTGTTTGCCAAGCGAATTCAACAGGTCATGACAGAAAACGGCTGGAACAAATCCGATCTTGCCAAGAAAGTCATGCTCTCTCACACGGCTGTGCAAAATTGGGCCAAAGGGAAAAACGTTGCGAGTGGTGAAAGACTAAAACGGTTAGCCGCTGCCACGGGTAAACCCGAGCACTGGTTCTTTCTCCCCATAGAAGAAATTGACTCCTCCGAACGCTCTCAGAGGGAGCTGGACGAAACTGAATTAGTGATGCTTTCTCTCTTCAATCAGCTTCCCGAAGCTGAGAAGCTACGTCTTATCCTTCATACGAAAGGCGTCTTGAATGATTTAGAGCTGCTCAAGAACGACGTCTACGACCTGATAAACAACAACCACAAATAAATCTTTCATCACGATAAATCGAATGGCACCTGAACGGTGCCTTTTTTTTGCCTCGATACGAAATTTATACTTTCACATCACTTTACAAGCGAAACTTAATGTTGCATCATTGAATTCATCGACAACAAGCGCACCGTTGTCAGGTTAAGAAATGTTCCGCCAGCCTGGCGACAAGGGCAAACAAGAGGGAATCATCATGGTTCATCAGCACTATGGCACCCAGACGGTCAACCGCGGCGCAGTTATGCCAGGCATGCTCGTCAAACACAAAGATTCAACCTGGACCGCGTCTGCTAATGCACGAGGCCGTCTGTATCTTCACCGTGGCGTCGAACGCACCTACACCAAAGATTTGCTGGTTGAGGTCTATTTAAACGGCGTTGGAAATGGCCTTAGCCATTAACGGAGGGCGTTATGCAGGAAAAGAAATGCGCGTACTGCCGCAAGCCGATCGAGCAAGGGAAGGAAGTTAAAAACAAACTGCTCTTCATCCACGGCTCGCAGTTGAAACGCGAACAACGTGATTACTGTTCTGTGCGTTGCGCTTCGTTCGACCAGATGGCTCACGAAGCATAACGTAAAAACCCGCCGAAGCGGGCCTATACGTCCGGTGACACCGACCAAAGTTACACCGGAATTTATACCAAACCAAAAACACCCCCAATGGGCGCTATTTCTGGCCCGGGGATCTTACATCCAAAAATGAGGATCTGACATGGAATTTTTCCATCTGCTCAAAGCCAGTCAGAAATCTGGCAAGAAAGATGCGGTTATTTGGTTCACTGCGAAAAGTGCAGCCCGCGCCAATCTCCAACTCGATGTTGCACTGGAAGAAGCAGGCATTGAAGAAACTGGCCGCGGTAAAGACTACGCCAAACCGATCCGCACCGATTTCCCCGTATATAACGACCTTCCGGAAGAAGGCACTGTGGATTACACCTGGTGCGAGCGCTACGCACTCCAGGACGATGGACGCACCTGGCTGCCAAAGGCTGTTGCTGAGTCGACTAGCCCTGTGGACAACACTTCCGCTCCGGAAACGACCGTTAAAGTCGAAACTATCGACGAGAGTGTTACGCTTGAAAACCGTACTCCAGCAGTCCGTTTTGCCTTCCACCTGACCTGCGACAAATATCAGACGCATATCAGTAAAGAGCAGCAGCTGGCTGCCAGCGAAATGTCGCTGGATGAAGGCAACACCTATCTCCAGAATCTGCTCCTGGCGAAGAATGACACCCCTGAAGTTGCCGAACTCAGCCTGAGCGCTGAATGGAAACTGGTCCAGGCGATTAAGCAGGTATTCGCGCCAGATGAAGAGCACGAAGTAAAGCTACTTGCTGCTTTCATGGCCGACTGGTTGAGAGTTGATGCCGGTGACCGTAATGAGGTAGTGAGAGAGTGGAAGAACGGAAAGCTTACTCTGCTCAAATCAGAAAGAACCAGCGACGCCGGGGTTGAAACTGATCAGCATATCGCTATTGATGACGGTATCCAGATCGGCGAGCACGACGATGAAAACACCCGTTATCCAGTGTGCAGAATGCCCTTCCGCAAACAACTTCTTTCACAGTTCACCACCGACGAAATGCGCCACCACGTAACCCGCGAGGAGTACGAAGCTATCAGCACGCTCGAGATGGACACTGACAACAGCTACGTTCAGAACCTGCTGCTGGCGGCAGAAAACTGCGAAGAGGTTAAGGGTTACGATACCAAAGACCTTTGGCGCTATACCGACGCCATTCGCAAGGTGTTCAGCCAGGAGAAGCGTCACGAACTCGCTTTGGTTCTTCGTTTCACCAAAATATGGACTGAAACTGATTACATTGACCGTGGCATCCTGGCGCGCGAATGGGCTGCCGGAAACCGCATCAGCAGCGTGCAGCGTACTGATTCCGGCACTAACGCTGATGGCGGCCATGTTACTGACCGCGGCGAAGGCGCACACCATACGCTGGACTCTCTCGATCTCGAGATCGCCTGCGCCCTGCTGCCGATGGACTTCAACCCACACGAAATACCAGGCAGCGTTCTGCGCCGCGCGAAGGAAATTGTCGCTAAAAAAGAGGAGCCGTGGAAATCATGGAGCAGCATTCTGCGCAACCAGCCCGGCGTTCTGGCGGTTAACCGGACGGCAATTTTTAACCTGGTGCGTATCGCTCCTGAGAACATCCACAAGACGCCTGCTGCTCACTTGGAATTTGTTAATCGAACGATGACAACAAATTTCAATTCGACAACAGAGTTAATGCCGCTGCCTTCTGCCGCTCCAGGTATTTCACGTGAAAACGTGGGCAAGCAGCTGGCAGCCGAACGTGGTGAGTTTGTCGAGGGTATTAGCGACCCAACAGATCCGAAATGGGAAATGACCCAGCGTGTGGCCACCACTACTCACGAAGAGAATTTACAACGGATTCGTGAAGAAGGTGCGCGCCGCCGCGCCGAGGAAGCGAAAGGACAACCGAAAATCACAAGTATGGGCAACGGCATATTTTCCATTGATGCCCTGCTCAACCAAAACGCCTCAAATGAAGCCGAAAAAACGGAAAACGCAGCGGAGACCACCAGCGATGTGCAGATGGAAACGACTCAGCCAGAGAAAGTCGAAAATACTGATCCGGTACAACCAGGCGAAGGCGCTGATGCAGTTGATACGCAAGCAGTTACCGTAGCTCCGGTAGAGATACTGGCCGCTGCCGCGCCAAGCCTGGCGAATCAGGAACAGGCCGGTGATCACCAAAAAACAGATTCTGCCATCAAGGAAGAGCCAGAACCTGCTCAAAGCGAACCAGAATCGGCACAACACGAACCAGAAGTGCATCAGGAAGAACCATCTGTTGAATATCCTGCTTATTTCGAGCCAGGCCGCTATGAAGGTCTTCCGAACGAGGTTTACCACGCCGCCAACGGCATCAGCTCAACCCAGGTAAAAGACGCCCGCGTCAGCCTGATGTACTTCAATGCGCGCCACGTTGAAAAAACCATCGTCAAAGAGCGCTCCGCTGTTCTGGACATGGGCAACTTAGTGCATGCGCTGGCGTTGCAGCCTGAACAGCTGGATGCGGAGTTCAGCATTGAACCGGTTATCCCGGAAGGCGCATTCACCACCACGCCGACACTGCGCGCCTTTATCGATGAGTACAACGCCAGCCTGCCGGCGCTGCTGTCTGCCGACGACATCAAGGTGTTACTGGAAGAGTACAACGCTACCCTGCCCGCTCAGGTGCCGCTGGGCGCTAGCCTGGAAGAAACAGCGCAGAACTATATGACGCTGCCAGCTAACTTCCAGCGTATCGATGCAGACCAGAAGCAGACGGCAACGGCAATGAAAGCCTGCATCAAAGAGTACAACGCCACCCTGCCGACGCCGGTTAAAACTAGCGGCAGCCGTGACGCGCTGCTCGAGCAGTTAGCGATCATCAACCCTGACATGGTGGCGCAGGAAGCACAGAAGCCACAACCGCTGAAAGTCTCTGGCACGAAGGCAGATCTGATTCAGGCCGTGAAGACAGTCAAACCAGATGCCGTGTTTGCCGACGAGCTGCTGGATGCCTGGCGCGATAACCCGGAGGGGAAAGTGCTGGTCACTCGCCAGCAGCTGGGCACCGCACTGAATATTCAAAAAGCGCTTCTGGCACACTCGACCGCTGGCATGCTGCTGACCCACCCGAGCCGCGCCGTCGAGGTGAGTTACTTCGGCTTTGATGAGGAGACGGGCCTGGAAGTTCGTGTGCGCCCTGACCTTGAGATCGACCTGGACGGCGTGCGTATTGGTGCTGACCTGAAAACCATCAGCATGTGGAACGTTAAGCAGGAAAGCCTGCGCGCCAGGCTACACCGGGAAATCATTGAACGTGATTATCACCTGAGCGCGGCTATGTACTGCGAAACCGCGGCGCTGGACCAGTTCTTCTGGATTTTCGTCAACAAAGACGAGAACTACCACTGGATCGCCATCATCGAGGCATCCGCAGACCTTCTGGAACTGGGCATGCTCGAGTACCGAAAAGCAATGCGCGCTATAGCAACCGGCTTCGACACAGGGGAATGGCCAGCGCCAATCATCGACGATTACATCGACGAACTGAACGACTTCGACCTGCGCCGCCTTGAAGCGCTGCGTACTCAGGCATAAGGGGAATGATGATGGAAAACATGAATATCGTAACTGCTGAGCAGCAGGCTCCAAACACTATCTCTGCCAGCAACTCAATTTTCAACGTTCAGGCACTGGGTCAGTTGCAGGCTTTCGCCGGGCTGATGGCCCAGTCTGTCGTTACAGTACCGGCACACTTGGCAGGAAAGCCTGCGGATTGCATGGCGATTGTTATGCAAGCCATGCAGTGGGGCATGAACCCTTACGCGGTGGCGCAAAAAACTCACCTGGTCAACGGCCAGTTGGGTTATGAAGCGCAGCTTGTTAACGCCGTAATTACCAGTTCCAGTGCCATTCATGGCCGTTTTCATTATCGTTACGGCGGCGACTGGGAACGTTGCACCAAAACCAAAGAAGTGACCCGTGAAAAAATGGGTAAGAACGGTAAGTACACTGTTGCCGAACGCGTTCGCGACTGGACTGATGAAGACGAAGAAGGTCTCTATGTTCAAGTCGGAGCAATTCTTCGTGGTGAAAGTGAAATCACCTGGGATAAACCTCTTTACCTGTCGCAGGTAGTTACTCGAAATTCGCCGCTGTGGGTTTCAAAGCCCGACCAGCAAATAGCCTATCTCGGCGTGAAATATTGGGCGCGCTTGTACTGCCCGCACGTGATCCTAGGCGTTTACACGCCTGATGAGATTGAGCAGCCCACCGAAAGGGAAATTAACCCGGCACCGGTTCAGAAAATGAGCCTGGCTGATATCAAAGGTGAAAATGTAGTAAACACGCAGGATCCTCAGGAGCCATCTGTAAATATCGACACCCTGGCCCAGGATTTCCGCGACCGCATTGAGGCCGCTCAGGATGTGGATAGCGCCAAAGCAGTCCGTGCCGACATCGAAACGGCTAAAGCGACGCTTGGATCCGCACTGTTCACCGAGCTGAAAAACAAAGCCGTTAAGCGGTACTACCTGGTCGATGCACGTAACAAGGTTGAGGCGGCTATCAACTCCCTACCTTCTCCGGAAGAACCGGACGCGACAGAGCGGTTCGCGGAAGCCGAGCGTGTGCTCGCATCTTCAAAGCGTCACTTGGGCGACGAGTTGCACGATCAGTTCAGCATCACCCTGGCGGATATGAAACCGGAATACGTGGACTAAGGGAGGCGGGAGGGTCCGCCCTCCCAGTAACAACATGACGAAAATTATCGAACGCGGGATGATTTTTAACAGCGAGATGGTGCGCGCCATCCTCGACGGCAGGAAGACGCAGACACGGCGCCCGGTAAAGTTTCCGATATTGGATAGAAATCTTGGGTGCGAGCTGGCTGGCAATGAACTGGCAGGGGAGCTGTCGGCAGGGAACTATCTGAACAGCGCATTTGGCAAGCCAGGCGACCGCATCTGGGTGCGCGAGACGTGGGCGCGCTACAACATCGACCAGAACAGCCACGACATAGCGTACCGCGCCACAACTCCAGCAGACTGGCCAGAAGAAGGCCGCTGGCGTCCAAGCATCCACATGCCGCGCTGGGCGAGCCGCATCACGTTGGAGATTACCGGGGTGCGGATTGAGCGCTTGAATGGCATCAGTGAAGCGGATGCAGAAGCGGAAGGCATCGACATGGATGCACTTGCTGACTCACAGGACTGTTACGACTGCATTGCAGGCCACAACATGACCGGAAGACCAACGGCAACAGGCGCATTTAAGTACCTGTGGGAATCCATCTACGGTTCTGACAGCTGGCGCGCTAACCCATGGGTCTGGGTGATCGAGTTTAAGCGTATCGAAGGAGATGGCCATGCGACTGATTAACCGAGGTAACCAGCAATCCCCGTTAGCGCGTCAGGCATGCGAAATCGCGCTGGCTGCCCACCAGCAAAGATACGGCGACTATGGGCGCAGCAAGATGAAAGAGACCTACACGGTGAGAGTTGAAGGCGTGAAGGTCTGGGTTGAGGTGGTGAACCGCAAGACGAGCTATGTGGCCACGGCAATGACAGGCATGCGCCGCCTGCGTGCCCTTCCCGGCCAGGTGTCCTGATAAAGAATTATCAAACGGCCCCGGTAGGGGCCCTTGGAGAATAAAGATGAGCAAAGCAACGAATAAATTTGAGCTGATGAGCACTAAAGACATCTGCGGGCAGCTGTGTATTTCCTCACGTACGCTCGAACGCTACAGGAAAAGAGCCCCAAACGAGAACCCTTTCCCTGAGCCCGATTGCGCTTACATGGGCGGCCCCAATAAATGGTTAAAAACCAAAGTTACAGCCTGGCAAATCAGAGAGATGTCCAGGACCACCCGCAAGCCTATGTCCCACTTAAACCTCACGCGTGATGATAAAGGCCGCCTCACCCGACCTGACGCGGCGTGAACTCCAGAATGTCGGGCTCGACGATGCTCATAAGTCGGGCCCACCACTTACCATATGCCACTCTCATTTCCTCAACATAGGTGTGCTTGTCGTATACCGACCACACCCCAGGCAGTTTGTGCCCGAGCATTATCTCGGCGATATGCGGCTCGGTTAGCTCTGAGAAATTCGTTCGCGCAGTTCGGCGTAGGTCATGAATAGTAAAGTGTGGGACCTGCTCGTTATAAGCCTTGAGCATGAACTTAACCAGGTTGCTGCTGATGCTCATATGGAAGCCTTCACTCATCGGCTTGTCTTCATATTTTGAAAAAACAAAGCGTCCAGGCGCCAGCTCAATGGCCCGTTTTATCAGCGGGAGCATTTCCGGGATGATAGGTCGAATTATCGGTTTCTTTGTCTTCCGCCCTGTCTTGTGGTTTTCCCATGGAACAGTCCAGATCCCTTCTTCAAAATCAAAGTGTGCGACTTCAGCCTGCCGGAGTTCGCCGACCCTGCACGCCCATATCAGTGACAATTTATAGAGGATCTTGTTTCGCTCAATGAGTCGGGAATCCTCAATGGCTCGCCAGACAATCGCCAGTTCTTTACGGTCCAGGGTTCGCTCACCCATTTGTTTCTGGATGCCGAAATCACGCCCAGACATTTCTGACAGCGGGTTAACTTCCAGCAGCTGCCGTTTCACTGCCCAGGAATAACACTGTCGGCCGTTGCTGATCACGCGCCGGGTGATCTCGCTGTAACCCTGGGCCAATCTGTCCAGGACAGTGAGCCAGTTGTGTAACGTGAGCTGATGCGCAGGGTATTTCCCGAGCTTGGGGAAAACGTGCAGTTCAAACGAGCGGAGGACCTGCCCGGCTGATTCTTTCTGAATGCAGACCATTGAGTGCCATTCACGGAACAGCTCTTCGAAGGTGTACTGGCTATTAATCTTGGCTTTGTCGAGGCTTTGCCTGATCCTTGGGTTTTCGCCACGGGCAAGAATAGCGGCCCACTTAGCCACTTCATCGCGCGCAGCCTTTAAACCGAACTCCGGATAGCTGCCGATCGTCATCTTGTCCTGTTTACCCAGGAAGCGGAATCGGTAGAAAAAAGTAACGGCCCCCTTTTTGGAGATACGTACCCACAGACCATCACGGTCTGCCTTTTCTTCAACTTTGTCTCGTTCGCGCCCAAGGCACGACTTTAGATAACTATCTGAAATAGCCATGATTTGTCCCTGCGTGTGTCCATCAGAACGGGGGGTTATGTGTCCATCATAGGATATGGACGCACTGGTGGACACAAAAACCATGACTTATGATGTCGTAGGTTGACTGTACATGCAAACAGTATAATTTTTGGAAAGGCTGATTTGATGGGGATCTTGAGGCGTTTTTGTCGGAGGTTTGCGGAGGCTGGCGGGGTATCAATTATCGATGTGAGCAATGATCGAAAAGTTACGTATGTTCTTCATATAGTTAAATAATTATGCCTTACGAATTCCTGGAGGCCGCTGTTCTTAGCCTGACGTTTTTCAGTGCGAAAACGCAGCATTCTACACTACATCCTCGTCAGCTGGAACTGCACTTAGAGCCAGGTATAGCGCGAAGAGACGGCGTTTTCTTTATGGCGATGTAAATAATAATAAAGCCCGGCAGATCACCGGGCCTCAGAAGAGAGCGTCTCAACACGAAGTTGGTCGGGTGCCAGTGCAACGCTGAGGATGACAGGCTGCCACGCTTCCCGGGCGGCAAGCCTTGGGGAAACGCCTTTAGCAAGCCAGAACCCGCCCACGCCGCCCAACGCGGCCCCGCACATGGCGGCCAAATCTGTGCCGAACAGCATCTGGAAAACCCCGCCCATCACGAACAGGCCTGCGAGCGGAGAAAGGTAAACCAGCATGGCGGAAGTGAGCAGGCTACCTTCAGCGATGCCGAGCTCCACTTTTTGCCCTGCCACCAGCGGCTGAGCGCTCGGCACAGTAATAGTGTGCGACGTTTGCGGCCCCAGCTTATTCAACACGCGGCTGCCGCAACCGGCTCGCGAAGCGCAACTGCTGCATGATGCTTTAACGTCACAGCTAACAAGCGCTACGCCATCCTGCCAGGATACGACCGTGGCCCACTCTTTAATCATTGCGCAGCCCTGAATTTAATGCTGTCTGAAATACGTTTTGCCGTTGGCGGCGGTAATTCACCGACAATGGTAATTTCCGCATTATCGCGCACCGTCGTGCTGACCGTCCGGCGACCGGTACGGAGCATCTGTTCGGAACTGTTCGCCGTAGCGCGATTTATATTCACCGAGAAGCTAAACAGCCCATCGGAATAGAGTCGCGACTCAACCGGAGTTTCGATAGTAGGCAGCTGGCGACGACTGCTGGAAACTTCGCTGAACCCTTGCGGGATCCAGGATGGTACCCAGTTAAAATTGACAGAATCGCCGGCAGGCACGGAAAGCAAAGGCGGCAGGCTGGCTTTGGCCAGATTCTGCATGCTGTTGCCGACCTGACTGTTTACGTCAAAGGAGATCACACGGAACTGCTCCAGCGTTTCACCGTCGCGATCGAGCAGATCAACGCGCATCGGCAGCTTCGTCTCTGCGTCAATCCAGACGATATAGCTGTAACGCGTCCCATCCCGCGCAACAACGCGGATCACTTCGCACAGCCTGTCGGCAATACGCGTTCGCCCCACCGAGATAAAATCATAGTAGGGGGCGAGACGTTTAAAATCGGTGTAAATGAGCGACGGCAGGGAGTCAACGATGTAGTCACCATTGAGCGTAAACGGCTCAAGGCCAGGCTCGAAATAGCTGATTTCGTTCCCACGCTGGACCACTTCCCGACGCGGGCCATCCATCTGTAAAAGCTGGGCGAGCGGCTGGTTATCAAGGCGGGCGTGGCGGTAGCGTAACGATTCGACACCCTGCTTATTGATGCTGATAAATGCCAACTCGTAATTGAGTGACTGGCTGGCCAGATTCATTTGCTGCAACAACGCCCCGGATGAAACATCAGCCGAGGCGTTAGCAGAGAAGAACAGGCTACCCGCCATCAAAGACATGGCGAACCAAAGTTGCTTCATTACTGCGATTGCGTTCCTAAAGTTTGGTTTCCTGGCACCTGCACAGCAGCCTGCTGGGTTTGGGCCTGCTCAAACTGAAGCTGCTCGGAGTGCAGACGGCGCTGCAACTCGTAATCCTGCAACATCGCATTAATGCGACGGCGCTGCTCCTGTACCTGCTGTTGCTGTCCGCCGCTTGCGGAGGCATCTGCCGGTACGCCCAGGCTAACCGGGCTGGCTTTACCCATCATCGGCAGCGTATTAAACACTGGCGCTTCAGGTTGCTGATTGGCTTCAGACTGAGTGTTATAGTGCTGGACCCCAACGATAACTGCAAGCGATACGCACGCAGCGACCCCCATCTGGGTGAGCTGGCTGGCCCATGGACGCACCTTGTGCCAGAACGGCATTTTCTGCCACTGGTGAGGTGCAGGCTGCGCTTCAGGAATCAGCGGCGTGGTCTGATGAACAGGTTCGTTCTCAATGGCCGCCATAACGCGTGCTGAGATATCGAAATGGAGAACCTCACTGGTATCACCGCGCAGCGTGTCGCGGATAAGATGATAGCTCTCCCAGGTCTGTTGCATTTCGGGAGAATGAGACAACTCATCGAGCAGCTCATTATCCAGCGTTTCACCATCCATTAAAGCGGAAAGTTTTTCTTTCTGCATGCCTAATACCTTTTCCAGTATCCCGCTATCGTCAACGCCTGATAAGCGGTTGAACTTTATTATCAATGGCTTCTCGCGCACGGAAAATTCGTGAACGAACCGTGCCGACCGGACAATCCATGATGGCGGCTATCTCTTCATAGCTTAGGCCATCCAGCTCCCGTAACGTAATTGCCATGCGTAAATCTTCCGGGAGCGACTCGATCGTGCGAAAAACGATTTGTCTCAGTTCTTCTGACAACATTAAGTTCTCAGGGTTCGAAATTTCTTTCAGCGCGCCGCCACTTTCGAAGTTTTCTGCGTCGATAGCGTCAACATCACTTGAAGGCGGACGCCGGCCCTGAGCAACCAAATAATTCTTAGCCGTATTGACTGCAATACGATACAGCCAGGTATAAAAAGCACTATCCCCCCGGAATGAATCCAGCGCGCGATAGGCCTTAATAAAAGACTCTTGTACAACATCAGGAACATCGCCTGACGGTACATAGCGGGAAACCAGACTCGCTACCTTATGCTGGTAGCGCACCACCAGTAGGTTAAAAGCTTTCTGATCTCCCTTCTGGACCCGTTCAACCAGGACCTGGTCCGTTAACTGCTCGCTCATCCGAGGTAATGTCTCCCCAAACCAAATTCCACGCGTTATCGAAACGCCACTCTAACAACATTGCACTTTGAGCAAGCACCGAATTAGAGTGTCTGTTCTTCAATAAGTTCCGTAACGCCTTTGTTTTTGTTCATCGCGCCGCAGACCATTCATTTTCTCTCATTATAAGTCTGTTCACGATACGCACCCGCTTTCTGACAAGAATCATTAACTTTATCGTCAGAAGAGTAACGCAACACAGGCTTTATTTCACCACAAAATCTGAAGCTAACGATCTGCTTCGCAAAATATTTCCGGCCATTTAGCGCAGATTTAACCTCCGGGATTCCGTTTAGTCATTGCAACACACCTCAAAAAAAACGTGCGATATCTCGCATCGCAATGCTATTCTCCCCACACCATGTTTAGTAAATTAAACAAACATCATGAACACGACGCCTGAACTTCATTGTGATGTACTGATCATTGGCAGCGGTGCTGCCGGCCTCTCCCTCGCACTGCGCCTGGCGGAACATCAGAACGTAATCGTGCTGAGTAAAGGGCCGATGAGCGAAGGTTCCACCTTCTATGCACAAGGCGGTATTGCCGCGGTGTTTGATGAAACGGATAGCATTGCCTCGCATGTAGAAGACACCCTGATTGCCGGCGCCGGGATTGTGGATAAGCATGCCGCAGAGTTTGTCGCCAGCAATGCCCGCCACTGCGTGCAATGGCTTATCGATCAGGGCGTGCTGTTTGATACGCAGGTTCAGCCTAATGGTGAAGAGAGCTATCACCTGACCCGTGAAGGCGGGCACAGCCACCGCCGTATTCTGCACGCTGCTGATGCAACCGGAAAAGCGGTTGAAACCACGCTGGTCAGCAAAGCCCTCAGCCATCCCAATATTCGGGTACTGGAGCGCAGCAACGCCGTCGACCTGATTATTTCCGATAAAATTGGCCTGCCCGGCACGCGCAGTGTTGTCGGCGCATGGGTGTGGAATCGGAATAAAGAGAAGGTGGAAACCTGCCAGGCAAAAGCCGTTGTGCTGGCCACCGGCGGCGCCTCCAAGGTTTACCAGTACACGACTAACCCGGATATCGCCTCCGGAGACGGTATCGCCATGGCCTGGCGCGCAGGTTGCCGCGTGGCGAATCTGGAGTTTAACCAGTTCCATCCTACCGCCCTGTTCCACCCGCAGGCGCGTAACTTCCTGTTAACTGAAGCGTTGCGTGGCGAAGGCGCGTATCTGAAGCGTCCGGACGGTTCCAGGTTTATGCCGGACTTCGACCCCCGAGGTGAACTGGCACCGCGGGATATCGTGGCCCGCGCCATTGACCACGAGATGAAGCGGCTTGGCGTGGACTGTATGTATCTGGACATTAGCCATAAACCGGCAGACTTTATTCGCCAGCACTTCCCGATGATTTATGAAAAGCTGCTGAGTCTGAGTATTGATCTAACCCGCGATCCGGTGCCGATTGTACCTGCCGCCCACTATACCTGTGGCGGGGTGATGGTTGACGATCATGGTCGTACCGACGTGGATGGTTTGTATGCGATCGGCGAGGTCAGCTATACCGGCCTGCATGGTGCGAATCGCATGGCCTCAAACTCGCTGCTGGAGTGTCTGGTGTATGGGTGGTCGGCTGCGGAAGATATTACCAAACGCATGCCCTATGCACGTCCGACAACACACTTGCCGGCATGGGATGAAAGTCGGGTAGAAAACCCGGACGAACTGGTGGTAATCCAGCATAACTGGCACGAGCTGCGGCTTTTCATGTGGGATTATGTCGGGATTGTACGTACAACGAAGCGTCTGGAACGCGCGTTACGCCGCATCATGATGTTGCAGCAGGAAATTGATGAATATTACGCCAACTTCCGCGTTTCCAATAATCTGCTGGAGCTGCGCAACCTTGTGCAGGTTGCCGAGTTGATTGTGCGCTGTGCAATGATGCGCAAAGAGAGCCGTGGCCTGCATTATACGCAGGACTATCCCGAACCGCTTGAAACGTCCGGGCCGTCGGTGTTGACGCCGCAGGTTCACATAAACAGATAAAAGGCCTGGGTCAGAGCTGTGTAATCTTCGGAATAACGCTGGTCTGGCCCACGAATGACCATCCTGTCGATAAAGCACTCGCCCTCTTTCGGCGAGAGTGCCAGCAACACGCGGTGCGGTAAGCGTCCTTCCGTATCCGAAATATCGGTACGAAGACGCAGATTCCAGCCGATCTCATGTGCGATCTCAATGAAGGTATTACCCGTGCTTTCAGGCAAGACCACGCAGAAAAATCCCTCTTCCGAGATGAGCTCCGCCGCACTGGTCAGTAGCGCCTTGTGATCGAGCGAGCCGGTGTAACGTGCCTGCTCGCGTTCCGGCGTGCCACATTCCACGCCTGGCGTGAAATACGGCGGATTGCTGACAATCAAATCGTAACGCGCGGTCTGCTCCGGCGCCCAGGTCAGGACATCGGCGCATTCTACCCTGATGCGTTCTGCCCACGGAGAGTCGGCAGCGTTTTCACTTGCCTGCCGGGCCGCCTGAGGATCAAGCTCAACGGCATCGATCGTGACGTGTTCTTCCGTTCGCTGCGCCAGCATCAGCGCCTGAAGTCCGCTGCCCGTACCAATATCCAGAATGCGTTTTACACCTGCGACAGGAGCCCATGCCCCCAGTAAAATACCGTCTGTACCGACTTTCATCGCACAACGATCGTGCGCCACAAAAAACTGTTTAAACGTAAAACCATCGCGGCGCAACTGCGCTTTGAGTTGAGACATGTCAGGGCAACCTTCTGAGTGAAACTGGAGTAGCATAGGGGAAAGCGAAGTGGTCGAAAAGCGATATCCATACAAACAGATGAAGATTACAGCCGTAACGTCTATAATCAGCGCCCCACACAGAGGTAGAACATGACTGTAACGACTTTTTCCGAACTTGAACTCGATGAAAGCCTGCTCAATGCCCTTGAGAGCAAAGGCTTTACACGCCCGACCGCCATTCAGGCCGCGGCCATTCCGCCTGCGCTTGAGGGCCGCGATGTGCTCGGTTCTGCGCCAACCGGCACGGGGAAGACAGCAGCCTACTTGCTGCCTGTGTTGCAGCATTTGCTCGACTTTCCGCGTAAAAAATCAGGCCCGCCGCGCATTTTGATCCTGACCCCGACCCGTGAACTGGCGATGCAGGTTGCCGAACACGCGCGTGAGCTGGCGGCGAACACCCATCTGGATATCGCGACCATCACCGGCGGCGTAGCGTATATGAACCACGCCGAAGTGTTCAGCGAAAACCAGGATATCGTTGTCGCGACGACAGGCCGTCTGCTGCAATACATAAAAGAAGAGAACTTCGACTGCCGCGCAGTGGAAACGCTGATTCTCGATGAAGCTGACCGCATGCTGGACATGGGCTTTGCCCAGGACATCGAACACATCGCGGGTGAAACGCGCTGGCGTAACCAGACAATGCTGTTCTCGGCAACCCTTGAAGGGGATGCCATTAAAGATTTCGCCGAACGTCTGCTGGAAGATCCGGTGGAAGTGTCCGCTACGCCATCGACCCGTGAGCGTAAGAAGATCCACCAGTGGTACTACCGCGCAGATAACCTTGAGCATAAGGTTGAGTTGTTGAAACACCTGCTGAAGCAGGAAGAGGCAACCCGTACCATCGTATTCGTACGCAAACGTGAGCGCGTGCATGAACTGGCAGAAATGCTGCGCAATGCCGGTATCAACAACTGCTATCTCGAAGGTGAAATGGCGCAGGTTAAGCGTACCGAAGGGATTAAGCGCCTGACCGATGGCCGCGTGAATGTGCTGGTTGCCACCGACGTTGCCGCGCGCGGGATCGACATCCCGGACGTGAGCCACGTGATCAACTTTGATATGCCGCGCAGCGGTGATACTTACCTGCACCGTATTGGTCGTACCGGCCGTGCGGGCCGCAAAGGTATTGCTATCTCTCTGGTAGAAGCGCACGACCATTTGCTGCTACAGAAAATTGGCCGCTACGTTGAGGAGCCGCTGAAAGCTCGCGTGATTGACGGACTTCGTCCGACCACACGTGCGCCGAGTGAAAAAATGACGGGTAAACCGTCCAAGAAAGCGCTCGCGAAACGTGCTGAGAGAAAAGAGAAAGAAAAAGAGAAGCCGCGCGTTAAACAGCGCCACCGCGATACCAAAAATATTGGTAAGCGCCGTAAGCCAAGCTCTGCTGCGACAGAGACAAAAACGGAAGAGTAAAAAAAAGCCGGGACATTCCCGGCTTTTTTATTCCACCCCCAAAGCTGAAACCTTACAGGCTTTCAGTAAAGGTACGCGCGATAACGTCGCGCTGCTGTTCCGGGGTCAGAGAGTTGAAACGCACCGCATAGCCAGACACACGGATGGTCAGCTGCGGGTATTTTTCCGGGTGCTCAACGGCATCCATCAGCGTTTCGCGACGCAGGACGTTAACGTTCAGGTGCTGACCACCTTCCACGCGTACTTCTGGCTGCACTTGCATTGGAATTTCACGGTATTCAATTTCGCCCAGTTTGCTCACCGGAACGATTTCGTCTTCCGCAAAACCTGCTTTCGCTACTACACAGCGCGCTTCGTTTTTCTCGCTGTCCAGCAGCCAGAAAGAGTTCAGCAGATCGTCATTTGCAGCTTTAGTAATCTGGATACCTGTAATCATGTGTTGCCTCCCTTAGGCTACATTAACTGATGCTGGCCTTTTGCGGCCAATTGGTAAAACCATTGTTTGTTGTGTGTATATATAACATTCAGTCCCGGGTGATTTATTGATTTAAATCAACAAAACCACCAACCACACAAAGAGTGTGGTCTGTATTTTTTGTTTTAGATCAATTTTAAAGGTTTACCAATTCAACTTATCCAGCCTGGTTTTCAACATAAATTGAGTCACTTAGCCTGCTTTTCCGCGGGTAATTTTGCTCATTGGTGTTTAACAGGTAAGCTAGACACAGAATGAGATTCGCAGGAGAGCGAGATGACAACACCTTTAACCTGGCATGACGTGCTGGCTGAAGAGAAGCAGCAGCCCTATTTTATAAATACCCTCAGTACCGTTGCGGCTGAACGGCAGGCCGGCCAGACAATTTATCCGCCGCAGAAAGATGTGTTTAACGCCTTCCGCTACACCGAACTGAGCGATGTAAAGGTGGTTATCCTGGGGCAGGATCCATACCACGGCCCCGGGCAGGCTCACGGACTGGCATTTTCCGTACGTCCGGGCGTGGCCATCCCACCTTCTCTGCTGAATATGTATAAAGAGCTGGAAGGAACGATTCCGGGTTTCACCCGTCCTAATCACGGTTATCTGGAAAGCTGGGCGCGCCAGGGCGTGCTGTTGCTGAATACAGTATTAACTGTCCGGGCGGGTCAGGCACACTCCCACGCCAGTCTGGGATGGGAAACCTTTACCGATAAGGTTATCAGCCTGATCAATGAGCATCGTGAAGGCGTCGTGTTTTTACTCTGGGGTTCGCATGCCCAAAAGAAAGGGGCGATTATCGATCGTCAGCGTCATCACGTGCTGAAGGCGCCGCACCCGTCGCCGCTGTCTGCGCATCGTGGTTTCTTTGGCAGTAATCATTTTGTTCTGACGAATGAGTGGCTGGAAAAGCGTGGCGAAAAGCCGATTGACTGGATGCCTGTGTTACCGGCAGAGAGCGAGTAGGGTTTGAATGTGCCGGGTCAGGCCCGGCACATAAAAGGCTTATGCCTTGTTCTGACGCCACCATTCCGCCAGCAGCACGCCGGTCGCAACGGATACGTTCAGGCTTTCAACGTTGCCAGTGCCGTCGATAGAGACGCTCAGGTCAGCGCTGGAGAGTGCCGCATCAGACAGACCATCACGCTCCTGACCTAACACCAGCACCATTTTGCGCGGCAGCGTCGCTTTAAACAGCGGCGTAGCGGCACGGCTTGAGGTGGTGACAATGGTATAGCCCGCTTTATGGAATTGCTCCAGGGCTTCCAGCACGCTGTCGCCGGTGATCGGCTGAACGTGCTCTGCACCACCTTCCGCAGTACGAATCGCCGCACCGGATTCCAGCAGCGCGGCATCCTGCAACAGAACGCCTTTCACGCCAAAGTGCGCGCAGCTACGCATCATAGCGCCCAGGTTATGCGGGTTACCTACATCTTCCAGCGCCAGTACGCAGTCATCGGCATCCGCCTGGCTAACCCACTGCTGCACGGTAGTGCCGTTACGTTTTTTGATCAGGAAGCAGACGCCGCCGTGGTGTTCTGTACCGGACGCTTTTGTCAGCTCGGCATCGTCAACCACGTGGTAGGCTTTGCGGTTCGCCGCCATCCAGCGCAGCGCTTCTTTAAAGCGCGGGGTCACGCTCTGGATAAACCATGCACGAACGATACACTCCGGGCGGCTCTGGAACAGGGCCTGACAGGCGTTCTCACCGTAGACACGGGTCTCTTCCGCACGCTGACGACGCAGCACTTCCGGATCGATAAAGCTTTTTCCGCTGATACCGCCGTGATCGGCTTTTTCGGTCATCTCTTCACCGGGCGCGCGAGAAACGGTACGCCATGGCGATCCACCGTCGCGGACAAAATCATCGCGTTTGCGATCGTCACGCTTACGGTCATCACGTTTGCGGTCATCGCCGCGGTTATTTCTGTCATCGCGGGCGGGGCGACGGCCACCGTCTGCACGAGAAGACGCCGGACGCCCGCCACCTTTTCCGGTACGCGGATTTTGGGTGCGTTTATCAGAGTCATCATCACTGCGGACATACATCACTTTGACCTTGCCGCTTTTGTTTTTCATTTCGTCGTTCATGCTTTTCTCCACCAGCGCTGCGCGAAGCGCGCAGATTACCCGATGTGCAAGCTCATAGCCATAATTTCGTACAAAAGCCTGTGACTATTGTTCCCATTGAATAAAACGCGTTGTCGTTTCATACAGGCTCACTGATAATATGTAACATATCAGAAACATTATCGGCGTTCTGCCGTTGTTCCACGGCTCTATCAGAGGTTAGTTATGAATACCGTATGTGCCAACTGTCAGGCTTTAAACCGCATTCCGGACGATCGGATGGATGACGGTGCGAAATGCGGGCGTTGTGGCCACGAATTATTTGATGGCGATGTCATTAACGCGACGGGTGCTACGCTGGACAAACTCCTCAAGGACGATCTGCCTGTTGTGGTCGATTTCTGGGCACCGTGGTGCGGCCCCTGCCGTAACTTTGCGCCCATCTTCGAAGACGTAGCTGAAGAGCGCAGCGGGAAAATGCGTTTTGTCAAAGTGAATACCGAAGCGGAACGTGAACTCAGCGCCCGTTTTCGCATTCGCAGCATTCCAACCATTATGATTTTCAAAAATGGTGAAGTGATCGACATGCTCAATGGTGCAGTACCAAAAGCGCCTTTCGACAGCTGGTTAAACGAATCCCTGTAACATTCGCGGGGCATATCTTGTGCCCCGTTCTCTCCTCTGCGAAAATGGGGTTTTTCCTGCCTTTTCGCCCATGACTGATAACGCTGTACTTCAATTACGCGCCGAGCGCCTTGCGCGCGCCACCCGCCCTTTTCTGGCCCGAGGCAATCGTATTCGCCGCTGCCAGCGCTGCCTTTTACCGCTGAAAGTGTGTCTGTGCGAAACGCTTGCGCCGAGCGAGGCGAAAAGCCGCTTTTGTCTGGTCATGTTCGATACCGAACCGATGAAGCCCAGCAACACAGGGCGTTTGATCGCCGATATTCTACCCAACACCGCAGCGTTTCAGTGGTCGCGCACTGAGCCACCTCAGGCTCTGCTCGACCTGGTGGCAAGCCCGGACTATCAGCCCATGGTCGTTTTCCCGGCATCATATGCAGGCGAACAACGTCAGGTACTTACGGCGCCACCATCCGGTAAGCCGCCGCTGTTTATTATGCTCGACGGCACCTGGACCGAAGCAAGAAAGATGTTTCGCAAAAGCCCTTATCTTGATGCGCTGCCGGTGATTTCCGTCGATCTGTCGCGTGTTTCGGCCTATCGCTTGCGTGAAGCGCATGCCGACGGTCAATATTGCACCGCTGAAGTCGCCATAGCGCTACTGGATCTGGCGGGCGATACCCAGGCGGCCGGCGCGCTGGGCAGTCACTTCTCCTGCTTCCGCGAACGTTATCTTGCGGGAAAAACCGTTCATAAGGGTAGCGTCACAGCAACTGAGGCAGAAAGCGTTTAAAATCATCAGGTCGCTTGCATTCACAGGAGGCCTGCATGAGCCAGAGAGGGTTAGAAGCGCTACTCCGTCCGAAATCCATTGCCGTTATTGGCGCCTCGATGAAACCGGACCGCGCAGGGTATCTGATGATGCGCAATCTGCTGGCTGGCGGATTTAACGGCCCGGTCATGCCCGTTACGCCCGCTTATAAGGCGGTACAGGGGGTGCTGGCGTGGCCGGACGTGCAAAGTTTACCGTTTGTTCCCGACCTCGCCGTGCTCTGTACGCATGCGAAACGAAACCTCGAATTGCTTGAGTCGCTCGGTCAGAAAGGCTGTAAAACCTGCATTATTCTTTCCTCGCCTCCTGAACAGCAGCCCGAACTGCTGGCCTGCGCCAGCCGCTACCAGATGCGCATTCTTGGTCCAAATAGCCTCGGTCTGCTTGCGCCCTGGCAAGGGCTGAATGCCAGTTTTTCCCCGGTTCCGATCCGTAAAGGCAAACTGGCCTTTATTTCGCAGTCGGCTGCGGTATCCAATACCATCCTCGACTGGGCGCAGCAGCGTGAGATGGGCTTTTCCTATTTCATTGCCCTCGGCGACAGCCTGGACATTGACGTCGATGAGCTGTTGGATTTCCTGGCGCGTGACAGCAAAACCAGCGCTATCCTGCTCTACCTTGAACACCTGAGCGACGCCCGTCGTTTTGTGTCGGCGTCGCGTAGCGCATCACGTAATAAACCGATTCTGGTCATCAAAAGCGGGCGCAGCCCCGCGGCTCAGCGCCTGCTACATTCCCGTTCCGGGATGGATCCCGCATGGGATGCAGCGATCCAGCGCGCCGGTTTATTGCGGGTACAGGATACGCACGAGCTTTTTTCCGCCGTCGAAACGTTAAGCCACATGCGCCCCCTGCGCGGTGAAAAGCTGATGATTGTCAGCAACGGTGCAGCTCCCGCCGCCCTGGCGCTGGACGAGCTCTGGCTACGCAACGGCAAGCTGGCCACGCTGGGTGAAGAGACGCTCCAGCGCCTGCGGGATGCGTTACCGGGAAGCGTTGTTCCCGATAATCCCCTCGATTTGCGCGATGATGCCAGCAGCGATCGTTACATTAAGGCGATCACGATTTTGCTGGATAGCCAGGACTTTGATGCGCTGATGATTATCCATTCGCCCAGCGCGGTTGCGCCAGGCAGCGAAAGTGCGCGTGCGCTGATTGAGGCGGTCCGAAACCATCCCCGCGGCAAATACGTTACCCTGCTGACCAACTGGTGCGGCGAATTCTCCTCGCAGGAGGCACGGCGTCTGTTTAGTGAAGCCGGGTTGCCAACCTACCGTACCCCAGAGGGCACCATTACCGCGTTTATGCATATGGTTGAATACCGCCGCAACCAGAAGCAGCTGCGTGAAACGCCTGCCCTGCCGGGCAATCTCACCGCAAATTCGGTGGATGTGCACAGGCTTTTGCAGCAGGCCATCGAAGAGGGCGCCACTTCTCTTGACACACATGAGGTACAACCCATTCTTGGCAGTTATGGAATGCAAACCCTGCCCACCTGGATTGCCGGCGACAGCGCTGAGGCGGTACATATTGCTGAGCAGATTGGTTATCCGGTCGCGCTGAAGCTGCGCTCTCCCGATATTCCGCACAAATCGGATGTGCAGGGCGTCATGCTGTATCTGCGCACCGCGACAGAAGTACAACAGGCCGCGGATGCCATTATCGATCGCGTAAAAATGACGTGGCCACAGGCCAGGATCCACGGCCTGCTGGTGCAGAGCATGGCCAACCGTGCAGGTGCGCAGGAGCTGCGCGTGGTTGTCGAACACGATCCGGTTTTTGGTCCGCTCATTATGCTGGGTGAAGGCGGCGTTGAGTGGCGGCCAGAAGAACAGGCGGTTGTCGCGCTTCCCCCTCTGAACATGAACCTGGCGCGTTATTTAATTATTCAGGCCATCAAAAGCAAAAAAATCCGCGGGAGAAGCGCTCTGCGGCCGCTTGATATCGCCGGATTAAGCCAGTTTCTGGTGAAGGTCTCCAACCTCATTGTTGACTGTGCGGAGATCCAGCGCCTGGATATCCACCCCCTTCTTGCCTCCGGAAATGAATTTACCGCCCTGGACGTGACGCTGGACATTGCGCCCTATATCGGTGACCCGGAAAGCCGTCTCGCCATTCGTCCTTATCCTCTTCATCTGGAAGAGTGGGTGGAGATGAAAAATGGGGAGCGGGCGCTGTTTCGCCCTATCCTGCCGGAAGACGAGCCGCTGCTGCGGGCGTTCATCTCGCAGGTGACGAAGGAAGATTTGTACTATCGCTATTTCAGCGAAATCAATGAATTTACCCACGACGATTTAGCCAATATGACCCAGATCGACTACGATCGAGAAATGGCGATTGTGGCGGTCCGCCGTTCCGGAGCGGGAGAGGAGATCCTCGGCGTGACGCGCGCTATTTCCGACCCGGATAACGTGGATGCCGAGTTTGCCGTACTGGTGCGTTCCGATCTTAAGGGTTTGGGGTTGGGCAGACGGCTGCTCGAAAAACTCATTGGTTATACGCGCGATCACGGATTGTCACGCCTGAATGGCATTACTATGCCAAACAATCGGGGTATGGTGACCCTGGCGCGGAAGCTCGGTTTTGACGTTGATATCCAGCTGGATGAAGGCATTGTCTCTCTGTCCCTCAGCCTGACTTCGACGGATAAACAAGAGTAAGCTGCTGGAAATGTTACCCACTTTTACCGGCACTGGGGTATCATTGTCCGCTTATGTTGTTTGCCTGGTACAGACAACCCTTCAATGAACAGAGAAGAAACGCACTGTGATGTTGTCAAAATTTAAGCGTAATAAACATCAACAACACCTTGCTCAACTACCGAAGATTTCTCAGTCAGTTGATGATGTAGAGTTCTTTTATGCTCCCGCTCATTTCCGGGAGACGCTTCTTGAAAAGATTGCCAGCGCTACGCGACGTATTTGCATTGTGGCGCTCTATCTTGAACAAGATGAAGGTGGGCGTGCGATCCTGAACGCGCTCTATGAAGCGAAACGTCAGCGTCCGGAACTGGATGTTCGCGTGCTGGTAGACTGGCACCGTGCTCAGCGTGGCCGTATTGGTGCGGCTGCCTCGAATACCAATGCTGACTGGTATTGCCGCACGGCCCAGGAAAATCCGGGGATTGATATCCCGGTGTATGGCGTACCGGTGAATACCCGTGAAGCGCTTGGCGTTCTTCATTTTAAAGGATTTATCATTGATGACAGTGTCCTTTATAGCGGCGCCAGCCTGAATGATGTGTATCTCCATCAGCTCGATAAATACCGCTACGATCGCTACCATCTGATCCGCAATCCGCAGATGGCTGACATCATGTTCAACTGGGTTGATAAAAACCTGGTTCATGGTCGGGGTGTGCACCGTCTTGACGATCCTCATCGCCCAAAAAGCCCGGAAATCAAAAACGACGTTCGCTCCTTCCGCCAGGAACTGCGCGATGCGGTTTATCGTTTTCAGGGTGATGCCAGTAATGAAGAACTGTCCGTTACGCCTCTGGTAGGCCTGGGAAAATCCAGCCTGCTGAACAAGACCATCTTTCATTTGATGCCGTGCGCTGAGCATAAGCTGACCATCTGCACCCCGTACTTTAATCTTCCCGCCGTTCTGGTGCGTAA
This sequence comes from Enterobacter cloacae complex sp. IR5450, assembly GCF_049238665.1. Lineage (NCBI taxonomy): Bacteria > Pseudomonadati > Pseudomonadota > Gammaproteobacteria > Enterobacterales > Enterobacteriaceae > Enterobacter > Enterobacter cloacae complex sp. IR5450. Next base: position 2,986 of record NZ_JBMKIC010000039.1, on the reverse strand, counting down.
TATCATTCAGCTGCTGCGTGATGGTAAAAAGGTGGAAATCATTGTCGGGGATAAAACGGCAAATGACTTTTTCATTCCGGAAGATCAGCCTTTCAAGATCATCGGCGCACTGCCTTATCTCTATGAGATTAACCTGCGCCGCTTCCTGAGCCGTTTACAGTACTATGTGAACACGGACCAGCTGGTTGTGCGTCTCTGGAAAGATGAAGACAACAGCTATCACCTCAAAGGGATGTGGGTGGATGACGAGTGGATGCTGCTGACCGGTAATAACCTGAACCCACGCGCCTGGCGTCTGGATCTGGAAAACGCCATCCTTATTCATGATCCTCAGCATGCGTTAGCCGCGAAACGCGATCGTGAGCTGGAGCTTATACGCACGCATACCACCGTGGTTCGTCATTATCGCGATCTGCAAAGCATCGCTGATTATCCGGTGAAAGTTCGCAAGCTGATTCGCCGTCTACGTCGGATCCGTATCGACCGCCTCATCAGCCGCATTCTGTAATACACGAGCCCTGTCATCGACGGGGCTTTTTTATGGAGTCTGTTAATGCGTACGCCTTTCCTGATAATCCCTCTTTTCCTGACCGGTTGCAGCCATATGGCTAATGATAACTGGTCGGGTCAGGATAAAGCTCAACACTTTCTGGCGTCTGCAATGTTGTCCGCTGCGGGTAATGAGTATGCGCTGCACCAGGGGTATAACCGGGATCGAAGTGCCACAATGGGGCTCATGTTCTCCATTAGCCTGGGGGCATCAAAAGAACTTTGGGATAGCCGCCCCTCGGGAAGCGGCTGGAGCTGGAAAGATTTTGCCTGGGACGTAGCCGGGGCAACAACCGGCTACGCCGTCTGGCAGATGGCGCATTATTAAAGGCGAATCCCTTTTCCTTTACGATGCAGCATCAGGGAGACAATAAACGCCAGCGCCCCCATGATGGTGACATACCAGAAGAAGGTCGTTTCACTGCCCCATGACTTTAGGGATAGCGCGACATATTCTGCCGAACCGCCAAACAGGGCGTTAGCGACCGCATAAGAGAGGCCTACGCCCAGCGCCCTCACCTGTGCGGGAAACATTTCCGCTTTCAAAATGCCACTGATTGCCGTGTAAAAACTAATAATAATAAGTGCCACCATAATCAAAGCGAAAGCGGCATACGGAGAGGTTGTATGCTGTAGCGCCGTCAAAAGCGGAACAGTCCCCAGGGTGAGCATGCCACCAAAGATCAGCATGGAGGTGCGGCGACCTATTTTGTCCGACAGCGCGCCAACAATCGGCTGTATGAGCATAAAGACCAGTAACGCCACCGTCATGACGACGCTCGCAACGTTAGCATGCATGCCCGTGGTGTTGACCAGATATTTTTGCATATAGGTGGTGAAGGTATAGAAGCTTAGCGAGCCTGCGGCGGTAAAGCCTAGTACCATCAAAAATGCTTTGCGGTTACGCCACAGCCCTTTCATCGAACCGGCTTCTTTCAGCGCCCTGACCTCCTGCCGGGAGGTTTCATCAAGCTGACGGCGTAACCACAGCGCCACAACCGCCAGGGCGGCCCCCAGGGCAAACGGGATGCGCCAGCCTCAGGCGCGTAAATCTTCATCGCTAAGGATTTGTTGAAGGATCACCACAACCAGTAATGCCAGCAACTGACCGCCAATAAGGGTTACATACTGGAATGATGCATAGAAACCTTTGCGCCCTTCAACAGCTACTTCGCTCATGTATGTCGCGCTGGTGCCGTATTCGCCACCCACTGACAGCCCCTGGAACAGACGTGCCAGCAACAGCAACGCCGGTGCCCATGTTCCGATTGTGTCATATCCGGGCAGGCAGGCAATCACCAGCGAGCCGACGCACATCATGCACACAGAGATGAGCATGGATGTCTTGCGCCCTTTCCTGTCCGCGATCCTGCCGAACAGCCATCCGCCAATGGGACGCATCAGGAACCCGGCGGCAAAAACGCCTGCGGTTTGCAGAAGCTGCGTTGTGGTGTTCCCTGACGGGAAAAAGATATGCGCAAAGTAGAGTGAACAGAATGAATAGACGTAAAAATCAAACCACTCTACAAGGTTCCCCGATGAAGCTCCAACGATTGCCCAAACCCGACGGCGAGTATCCTTGCCTGCTAAACTGGTATTATCCGTATCTGCAGTGGCTACGGTTTCTGTCATTTTAAAATCCCCTGTCTCACATTGCGGGCCATTGCCCACAAACAGTAAAACCGGATTTAAAACGAATCGTTAGGTAAATAAAATGTTTCCAATATGTTTCATTGGATTTTGTGAACTCGATCAGGTATCGAATTATTAGCGGACGTAGTAATTATCCCCACGCTTGCTGGTGAGCCTTTTTTCGCTGCAAATAATCTTCATCGGCACGAATTTTATCCCACCACGTTTTGAATACCGCAGCGGCCTCTGCTTTTACTGGATCGTGATCGAGGGGTTTGACCTGGCGCTTCTCATCATACTTTTTTCCGCCTTTATGATTGGCGTATCGCCGGGCACGGGTGTATCCCATCTGTATGAATTTACGCGCCATATCCATACCTACAAAATCGTTATTCCTGCGGTACTCTTCAAAGAGGGCGTAGATCTCTTCTGCCGAACGCGCTGCGACTTCAGCATTTTTATAACGCCAGTGTGGAAGGATTTCGCTTTTATAAGGCTCGACCATCAATACGCCCTGCTCACCCCGGCCCACCTGATACCGTTCGGGATGTTCGCGAAAATTAATATTGGCAAAATCTTGTTGATAATCAAAGGGACGAGTCAAAGCGGCACCATTGTTAAAATTGTTTTAACAATTGTAAGCCGGATAAGGGGAAGCCGCCATCCGGCATGTTTTCCGCGCCCAAAGCAAAAAACCCCGTACCTTACGGTACGGGGTTTTTCTTGTTTGATGCCTGGCAGTTCCCTACTCTCACATGGGGAGACCCCACACTACCATCGGCGCTACGGCGTTTCACTTCTGAGT
>NZ_JBMKIC010000038.1:0-44536 GCF_049238665.1 Enterobacter cloacae complex sp. IR5450 | reverse complement strand
AAGCGTTTGTTTTGCTTTTCTCTGCTGACCCGGCGGCTTGCGTGCCGTTGTTCCGTGTCAGTGGAGGCGCATTATAGGGAGTTCTTCTGAAGTGACAAGCACTAAATACAAAAAACTTTTCGTTCGCTCATTTTTCAAACTCAACGCTTATTAAACCCGCGCATCGTCCGTTAAATGCGCAATTTCACGGGCAAAACTGGCGACCTGAGCCCAGTCGGTATAAACCACTTCTTTACGCGTATCCGTTTCCCCGCCCGTCATTTTCATGATCAGGCGGATCATAAAGCGGTCGTACCAGCGGTAACGCGGGTAACGCAGCGCGCCAGCAAAGACAGAACAGATATCGGGCTGCCATGGCGAACTCAGCAAAAACTTACGCGTATAGCTGTTAGTCTGCGGCGTACGCTTCTCTGCTTTACGGGCAACCAGGTTGACCGAGTAAAACGCGCCAGGCAGCTGAGCGAGTTCCGCCGTATGCTTTTTCACAAAGCGATCCAGCGCCGGATGGAAATGGCCGTAACGAATTGAAGCGCCAATGACCACGCGGTCGTAATCCTGCCAGGCAATCTGCTCTGTGCGATTCAGGTTCACCACATCAGAATAAATGCCCAGCTCTTTGAGTTCAGAAGCCAGATATGAAGCAATCTCACGCGTTTGTCCGTCACGCGTTGAGAAAAGAATTAACGTTTTCACCAATGTCTCCTTACTCACGCCAGAATGTTGGGGTAAACAGCACCAGCAGCGTAAAGACCTCAAGACGCCCAAACAGCATATTGGCGATTAAGATCCACTTCGCCACCGGGTTCATACTGGCGAAGTTATCCGCCACGACGCCCAGCCCCGGCCCCAGGTTGTTTAACGTTGCCACCACAGAGGCGAAGGCAGAGAAATCATCCACGCCCGTGGCGATAATCGCCAGCATACTGACAATAAAGACCAGTGCATAAGCGGAGAAGAATCCCCACACCGCTTCGAGGATGCGTTCCGGCAGCGCGCGGTTCCCCAGCTTAATACTGTAAACCGCATTCGGGTGGACCAGACGTTTCAGCTCACGGTTCCCCTGCTTGAACAGCAGCAGAATACGGATCACCTTCAGACCGCCGCCCGTTGACCCGGCACAGCCGCCGATAAACGCAGAGCACAACAGCAGCACCGGCAGGAACAGCGGCCAACGCGCAATACTGTCCGTGGTGAAACCGGCGGTTGTTGCCATCGATACCACCTGGAAGAAGGCCTGGTTCAGGGTCGTGACCGCCGAGTTATAGACATCGTGGAACCACAGTACCAGGGTACAGATGATCACCAGAGTCAGCTGGACGCCAATAAACATCCGGAATTCCGGGTCGCGCCAGTACACCTTCAGGCTCCGTCCGCTAAGCAACGAGAAGTGTAGACCGTAGTTACAGCCTGAGATCAGCAAAAAGATGGCAATGATGGTATTGATTGTCGGGCTGTCGAAGTAGCCGACGCTGGCATCGTGGGTGGAGAACCCGCCGATAGCAATAGTCGCAAAGCTGTGCCCGATGGCATCAAACGCAGGCATCCCGGCAAACCACAGCGCCAGCGCGCAGGCCACCGTCAGCAGGACATAGATAAGCCACAGGGTTTTCGCCGTCTCCGCAATACGCGGGCGCATTTTGTTATCTTTCAGCGGGCCGGGCATCTCCGCCCGGTAAAGCTGCATCCCCCCGACGCCCAGAATCGGCAGGATAGCCACCGCCAGGACAATGATCCCCATACCGCCGAACCACTGAAGCATCTGCCGGTAAAAGAGAATCGCATGCGGGAGCGAATCCAGCCCCACAAGCGTGGTGGCCCCGGTGGTCGTTAATCCGGAGAACGATTCAAAAAACGCATCCGTGACGGTGAGATTCGGTTGTTCGGAGAAGATAAACGGCAGCGCACCCACGCTTCCCAGTACCGTCCAGAACAGGACCACAATCAGAAACCCCTCCCGGGATTTCAGTTCACCTTTCTCACGGCGGTTTGGCCACCACAGCAGGGAGCCAATCGTCAGCGCGACAAAAAAGGTTTGCGTAAATGCACGCCCCGCGCCGTCCCGGTAGATGAGCGCCACCAGTCCGGGAATGATCATTGTCCCGGAGAAAAGTATGACCAGCAATCCAACGATTCGGGTAATGGCACGAAAATGCATCTCTGCCGCTTCCTTAGGTATTCAAAATTGTGAGGTGGGGATTATTCTTCAATCGGCAGTAATTGCAATGAACCGCGACTAAAATCAGCGAGTTTTGCTGAAAAAGCAGCCAGTTCCGCCTGAGGAAGCGCCACGCGTAATTGCACCATTGCCTGATAATCACTGTGTGCGATGACACCGTTAAACTGTTTAAGCAGTGCTTCGATACCCGATAGCTGGGCGTAATCGCATAACAAAGTATATTCCGTAAGTGGCGTTTTGCGGGTTGTTATCAGAAGATTAAGCGCCTGCTGGACACCACCTCCGTAGGCTTTGACCAGCCCTCCGGTGCCTAACAAAATGCCCCCGTAGTAGCGGACCACGACGGCGGTGATTTCACCCACGCCGCTGCCCATCAACTGGGAGAGCATCGGTTTTCCGGCCGTACCCGCCGGTTCACCGTCGTCAGAAAACCCGAGCTGCTGTGAGTCGTCTGGCGGCCCTGCGACCCACGCCACACAGTGATGGCGGGCATCCGGGTGCTGCGCGCGGACGGACTCGACGAACGCCTTCGCCGCCTCCACGCCGTCGGTATGCGCCAACAGCGTGATAAAGCGGCTTTTTTTGATTTCCTCAACAAAGGTGACCGGCTCGGCCGGTATCAGCCAGCTTTCCATCAGGCCAGCTTCAAATCTCGCGTCATGTTCTCAATGCTGTTCTCGTGAATAACCACGTTATCCTCGATACGAATGCCGCCATAAGGCTTCAGCGCTTCAATTTTCTCCCAGTTGAAGTGCTTGCTGAATTGCCCTTCGCGCCACGGCGCCAGCAGGGATTCAATAAAGTAGATGCCCGGCTCGATGGTCAATACCATACGCGGCGCCAGAACGCGGGTGCAGCGCAGATAAGGATATTTAGACGGTGCCGCCAGGTGCGTGCCGGTATCATCCTGCATAAAGCCCGCGACGTCATGAACCTGCAAACCCAGCGGGTGGCCGATACCATGCGGCATAAATGGCCCGGTCAAATCGTTCTCAACCATCGCCTCTTCGCTCATGTCTTTGATAATCTGATGCTTACGCAGCAGTTTAGCGATGCGCTGATGGAACTGGATGTGATAATCCACGTAGCTGGTTCCGGCCTTCATGGTGCCAATCAGCGCCAGCTGTTCGTCGTTCACGTCTTTAATCAATTGCGCAAAATCGGTATCCGCATTCGCCGCCCAGGTACGGGTCAGGTCTGCCGCATAACCATTGTACTCAGCCCCCGCGTCCAGCAGGAAGCTACGCATCTCAGCCGGAACCTGATGATCCAGTTTGGTGTAGTGCAGAACCGAGGCATGTTCATTCAGCGCCACGATGTTGCTGTACGGCACGTCGGTATCGCGGTGGCCGGTCGCCGTCAGGTAAGCCTGATTGATATCGAACTCGCTCATACCGGACTGGAACGCTTCGTGCGCCGCACGGTGGCCATTCACCGCCGTTTTTTGCGCTTCACGCATGCAGTAAAGTTCGTAGTCGGTCTTGTAGGCGCGATAGTAGTGCAGATAATCCAGCACGCCTTTCGGGTTGAGTTTATCTGCCGGAATATCCAGACCCAGCGCGCGCTCAGGAACCGGACCAATGTAGCCGATGTTGCCGCGCGCCGCTGGCAGCTGGCTGCCTATGCCGTCTGCTTTTGGCAGCGCAATCACGTCAATTTCTTCGGTCCAGAATGAGGTCGGCAGCGGCTCCACGTTGTGCCAGTAATCGACCGGCAGGTAGAACCACAGTTTCGGCTTGTTCACGCCATCCACCAGCAGCCAGCAATTTGGAACCTGCGTGACAGGCACCCAGGCTTTAAACTGCGGGTTAACCTTGAAGGGATAAGCATGGTCATCAAGAAAAGTATTCATCAGCTCGCCGGAGTGGATCAGCAGGGCATCCAGCTTGAAGCGGGCCAGTACATCGCGGGTACGTTCCTGTAGGGTAACGATATGATTTTTATAAAGCGAAGCCAGTGAGTCCATCATTCTTCCTTTCGTTTTTTGAGCTCAAGTCATCGCATCTTAGCACACCTCACTCCGGCTGCGTGATTTCCACCGACCGTGATCAGCGCAGCAATTTCTTAATGACTAATTTGCATTTTATTAACATAAATTCCACACTCCGTTTCATCTGGTATGACCAGATCCAATTGCTGGATTCAGGAGACCGACATGCTCTACAAAGGCGACACCCTGTACGTAGACTGGCTGGAAGATGGCATTGCCGAACTGGTGTTCGATGCCCCCGGCTCAGTGAATAAGCTTGATACCGCGACGGTGGCCAGTCTTGGCCAGGCGCTGGATGTACTTGAAAAGCAATCAGATTTAAAAGGGCTGCTGCTGCGCTCCAACAAAGCGGCCTTTATCGTTGGCGCGGATATCACCGAATTCCTGTCGCTGTTCCTGGTGCCCGAAGAACAGCTGAGCCAGTGGCTGCACTTCGCGAACAGCGTCTTTAATCGTCTGGAAGATCTGCCTGTCCCGACCCTTTCTGCCGTCAACGGTTACGCGCTGGGCGGCGGCTGCGAATGCGTGTTAGCCACTGATTACCGTCTGGCGACCCCGGACCTGCGTATCGGCCTGCCGGAAACCAAGCTGGGCATCATGCCGGGCTTTGGCGGCTCCGTCCGTATGCCGCGCATGCTGGGCGCCGACAGCGCGCTGGAGATCATTGCCGCGGGTAAAGACGTCGGCGCAGAACAGGCGCAGAAAATTGGCCTGGTCGACGGCGTTGTAAAACCTGAGAAGCTTGTTGAAGGCGCACTCGCCATTCTGCGTCAGGCCATTAACGGCGACCTCGACTGGAAAGCCAAACGTCAGCCGAAGCTGGAGCCGTTGAAGCTCAGCAAAATTGAAGCCACCATGAGCTTCACCATCGCCAAAGGCATGGTGATGCAGACGGCGGGTAAACACTACCCGGCGCCGATCACGGCGGTGAAAACCATTGAAGCGGCAGCCCGTCTGGGCCGTGATGACGCCCTGAAGCTGGAAAACCAGAGCTTTGTCCCGCTGGCGCACACCAACGAAGCCCGCGCGCTGGTTGGTATCTTCCTTAACGATCAGTTTGTGAAGGGCAAAGCCAAACAACTCACCAAAAACGTTGAAACGCCAAAACACGCGGCGGTACTCGGCGCGGGCATTATGGGGGGCGGCATCGCCTACCAGTCTGCCTGGAAAGGCGTGCCGGTGGTGATGAAGGACATCAACGAGAAATCCCTGACGCTGGGCATGACCGAAGCGTCCAAGCTGCTGAATAAACAGCTTGAGCGCGGCAAAATTGATGGTCTGAAGCTTGCAGGCGTGATCTCCACCATCCAGCCAGTGCTGGAATACAGCGGTTTCGACCGTGTGGACGTGGTGGTTGAAGCGGTCGTCGAGAACCCGAAAGTGAAAAAAGCGGTGCTGGCCGAAACCGAAGACAAGGTGCGTCCGGAAACCGTGCTGGCCTCTAACACCTCCACCATTCCTATCAGCGAACTGGCGAGCGTGCTGAAGCGTCCGGAAAACTTCTGCGGGATGCACTTCTTTAACCCGGTGCACCGCATGCCGCTGGTCGAAGTGATCCGTGGGGAGAAAACCTCCGACGAAACCATCGCCAAAGTGGTGGCGTGGGCGAGCAAGATGAGCAAAACGCCGATCGTCGTTAACGACTGCCCGGGCTTCTTCGTTAACCGCGTGTTGTTCCCTTACTTCGCCGGCTTCAGCCAGCTGCTGCGCGACGGCGCAGACTTCCGCAAAATCGATAAAGTGATGGAAAAACAGTTCGGCTGGCCGATGGGCCCGGCGTATCTGCTGGACGTTGTCGGCATCGATACTGCCCATCACGCTCAGGCGGTGATGGCGGCGGGCTTCCCGCAGCGCATGCAGAAAGACTATCGCGACGCCATTGACGCCCTGTTCGACGCCAACCGCTTTGGTCAGAAAAACGGTCTGGGCTTCTGGCGCTATAAAGAAGACAGCAAAGGCAAACCGAAAAAAGAAGAAGATGCGGCGGTGGATGGCCTGCTGGCCGACGTCAGTCAGCCGAAACGCGACTTCACTGACGACGAGATCATCGCCCGGATGATGATCCCGATGATCAACGAAGTGGTGCGCTGCCTCGAAGAAGGCATTATCGCCAGCCCGGCAGAAGCGGATATGGCGCTGGTGTACGGCCTCGGCTTCCCTCCGTTCCACGGCGGCGCGTTCCGCTGGCTGGATACGCTCGGCAGCGCTCGCTATCTCGATATGGCTCAGCAGTACCAGCACCTCGGCCCGCTTTATGAGGTGCCGGAAGGTCTGCGTAACAAAGCGCGTCATAACGAACCCTACTACCCAGCAGTTGAGCCAGCCCGTCCGGTTGGCGCGCTGAAAACGGCTTAAGGAGTCACAATGGAAAAAGTTGTCATTGTTGATGCGATTCGCACCCCGATGGGCCGTTCAAAAGGCGGTGCGTTCCGTAACGTGCGCGCGGAAGACCTCTCCGCGCACCTGATGCGTAGCCTGCTGGCGCGTAACCCGGCGCTGGACCCTGCTGCGCTGGACGATATCTACTGGGGCTGCGTCCAGCAGACGCTGGAGCAGGGCTTCAACATTGCCCGTAACGCGTCCCTGCTGGCGGAGATCCCGCACTCGGTTCCGGCCGTCACCGTCAACCGTCTTTGCGGTTCGTCGATGCAGGCGCTGCACGACGCGGCGCGGATGATCATGACCGGCGATGCGCAGGCCTGTCTGGTGGGCGGCGTGGAGCATATGGGCCACGTGCCGATGAGCCACGGGGTCGATTTCCATCCAGGTATGAGCCGCAACGTGGCGAAAGCCGCCGGTATGATGGGCCTGACCGCCGAGATGCTCTCCCGTCTGCACGGCATCAGCCGTGAGATGCAGGATGCCTTTGCCGCTCGCTCGCATGCCCGCGCCTGGGCCGCCACGCAGTCTGGTGCCTTTAAGAATGAGATCATCCCGACCGGCGGTCACGACGCAGACGGCGTACTGAAGCAGTTCAGCTATGACGAAGTCATCCGCCCGGAAACCACCGTTGAAGCGCTTTCTACCCTGCGTCCGGTGTTTGATCCGGTCACCGGTACGGTAACGGCGGGCACCTCGTCTGCCCTGTCCGACGGTGCCGCCGCGATGCTGGTGATGAGCGAAAGCCGCGCCCGCGAATTAGGCCTGACGCCACGCGCCCGCGTGCGTTCGATGGCGGTCGTGGGCTGCGATCCATCCATCATGGGCTACGGTCCGGTTCCGGCGTCAAAACTGGCGCTGAAAAAAGCGGGGCTGAGCGCAAGTGATATCGACCTCTTTGAGATGAACGAAGCGTTCGCCGCGCAGATCCTGCCGTGCATTAAGGATCTGGGGCTGATGGATCAGATCGACGAGAAGATTAACCTCAACGGCGGCGCGATCGCCCTAGGACACCCGCTGGGCTGTTCCGGGGCGCGTATCAGTACCACGCTGATTAACCTGATGGAACGCAAAGATGCCCAGTTTGGTCTGGCAACGATGTGTATCGGGTTGGGTCAGGGGATCGCGACAGTGTTTGAGAGGGTGTAAATTAATTGAGAGAGTGTAAATAAGGAAAAGTATCTCAAAGCCAATGACGTCAGAACAAGGCGGCAAGCGAGCGAATCCCGATGAGCTTACATTAGTAAGTGATTCGGGTGAACGAGCGCAGCCAACGCAGTTATGGCGCCATTGGCGAAGAGAGACAGTTTAGTTGCCGTTCTTCCCGCCTGTCAGGGGCGGGTTTTTTACGTTATTGCAGCAGCGAAATATCCGCCACGCGCAGGAACAGCTCACGCAGTTTCTCAAGCATCGAGAGACGGTTAATCCGCAGCTCTTTATCTTCCACGTTCACCATCACCTTCTCGAAGAAGGCGTCGATGACGTCACGCAGCTCCGCCAGCTCCACCAGCGCTTCCTGGTAGCGACCTTCCGCGAAATACGGCTCCAGCTTGTCGCGCAGCACCACAACCTGCATCGCCAGAGAAATCTCTTCCGGCTCTTTCAGGGTTGCAGCGTTTACGCGATCGTTCAGCGTCTCGTCGGATTTCGCGAGGATGTTGGATACGCGCTTGTTAGCCGCGGCCAGCGCAGACGCCGCTTCCAGCGTACGGAAGTGGGATACCGCTTTCATACGCGCATCGAAATCTGCCGGACGGGTCGGACGACGCGCCAGCACCGCCTGAATGGTATCAACGGAGTAACCTTCGTCCTGATACCACGCGCGGAAACGACCGAGCATAAAGTCGATAACATCATCCACAACCTTCGCGTTGGTCAGCTTATCGCCGTACAGACGTACCGCTTCTTCGGTTAGCGTTTGCAGATCGAGGTTCAGGTTCTTCTCAACGATGATTCGCAGCACGCCCAGCGCAGCACGACGCAGCGCAAACGGGTCTTTGTCGCCTTTTGGATGCTGGCCGATACCGAAGATACCCGCCAGGGTGTCCATCTTATCGGCAATCGCCACGGCGCAGGCAACCGGATTGGACGGCAGATCGTCACCGGCAAAGCGCGGCTGATACTGCTCGTTCAGGGCTACCGCCACGTCTTCCGCTTCGCCATCGTGACGCGCGTAGTGCATACCCATCACGCCCTGGGTGTCGGTAAATTCGAACACCATGTTGGTCATCAGGTCGCACTTGGAGAGCAGGCCCGCACGGGTAGCGTGGTTAACGTCGGCGCCAATTTCACGGGCAATCCAGCCGGACAGCTCCGCGATACGGTCGGTTTTGTCGCGCAGCGTACCCAGCTGCTGCTGGAACAGTACAGTTTGCAGACGCGGCAGGTTATCTTCCAGACGTTTTTTACGGTCTGTGTTGAAGAAGAACTCGGCATCCGCCAGACGCGGACGCACCACTTTCTCGTTACCGGAGATAATCTGGCTCGGATCTTTCGATTCGATGTTCGCCACGAAGATGAAGTTTGGCAGCAGCTTGCCGTCGTTGGCGTAAACCGGGAAGTACTTCTGGTCACCCTTCATGGTGTAAACCAGCGCTTCTGCCGGAACGGCCAGGAATTTCTCTTCGAATTTCGCTGTCAGTACAACCGGCCATTCGACCAGCGAGGTCACCTCTTCCAGCAGGCTGTCGCTCAGGTCAGCGTTTCCGCCAATCTTGCGCGCCGCTTCTTCTGCGTCCGCTTTAATTTTGGCTTTACGCTGTTCGTAGTCGGCAATCACTTTACCGCGTTCCAGCAGGATCTGTGGATACTGGTCGGCATTGTCGATGGTGAACTCCGGCTCGCCCATAAAGCGATGGCCGCGGATCACGCGATCGGACGCCACGCCCAGAATGGTCGCCGGGATAACGGTATCGCCCAGCAGCAGGGTCACGGTGTGAACCGGACGCACAAAGTGAACGTCGGACGCGCCCCAGCGCATCAGCTTAGGGATTGGCAATTTTGCCAGCGAGGTCGCGATCATGTCAGGCAGCAGCGCTTCGGCGCTTTCGCCTTTCACATGGGCACGATACAGCAGCCATTCACCTTTGTCGGTGGTCAGACGCTCGGCCTGATCAACGGTGATGCCGCAGCCGCGCGCCCAGCCTTCTGCCGCTTTGCTCGGCTTGCCTTCCGCGTCGAACGCCTGAGCAATGGCCGGGCCACGTTTTTCAACTTCGCGATCCGGCTGGGACGCCGCCAGGTTTGCCACTTTCAGCGCCAGACGACGCGGCGCAGCAAACCACTCAATTTTACCGTGCGCCAGGCCAGCGTTATCCAGCTCAGCAGTGACGTTCGCAGCAAAAGATTCAGCCAGGCTGCGCAGGGCTTTTGGTGGCAGCTCTTCAGTGCCGATTTCCACCAGGAAAGTTTTCTCAGACATGGCCGCCTCTTATTTGTTTCGGTTGCACATCGGGAAGCCAAGGGCTTCACGGGACGCGTAGTAAGCTTCTGCAACGGCTTTGGTCAGGGTACGAATACGCAGAATGTAGCGCTGACGTTCAGTCACGGAGATCGCTTTGCGGGCATCCAGCAGGTTGAAGCTGTGGGCAGCCTTCAGAATACGCTCGTAGGCAGGCAGCGGCAGCGGAGTCTCCAGCGCCAGCAGCTGCTGGGCTTCTTTCTCGTACTGCTCGAAGCAGGTGAACAGGAAGTCCACGTCCGCGTATTCGAAGTTATAGGTGGATTGCTCCACTTCGTTCTGATGGAACACGTCGCCGTAGGTGGTTTTACCCAGCGGGCCGTCGCTCCAGACCAGGTCGTAAACGCTGTCTACGCCCTGAATGTACATGGCCAGACGTTCCAGACCATAGGTGATTTCGCCGGTAATCGGTTTACATTCCAGACCACCAACCTGCTGGAAGTAAGTGAACTGGGTCACTTCCATGCCGTTCAGCCACACTTCCCAACCCAGACCCCAGGCACCCAGCGTTGGGTTTTCCCAGTTATCTTCCACGAAACGAATGTCGTGAATGGTTGGATCCATACCCAGCTCTTTCAGTGACCCGAGGTACAGTTCCTGAATGTTGTCGGGTGATGGCTTAATCACCACCTGGAACTGATAGTAGTGCTGCAAACGGTTCGGGTTTTCGCCATAACGGCCATCGGTCGGACGACGGGATGGCTGCACATAGGCGGTCGCCATTGGCTCTGGCCCTAACGCGCGCAGGCTGGTCATCGGGTGTGAGGTGCCTGCGCCAACTTCCATGTCCAAAGGTTGAACAATGGTGCAGCCCTGACGAGCCCAGTAATCCTGTAAGGTCAGGATCAGGCCCTGGAAGGTCTTGGTATCAAACTTTTGCATAGTATTTCGTGCTGGATACGTGTGGTTTTAAATGGAAGGGATCAGTATACCCGCTGGCTGCAAGATATACAGTACGAAACGGGGTTGTTTAGGGAAAATTGGGGAATAAGCCCTACAGCCAGAACCTGCGAAGGCTCTGGTTGCTGCTTATACGAGCAATTTAACGCATTGAGAGATGTAAAAACTGGCCGTCTGCATCAAAAGAGCAGACAAAGCCCTCTTTACGCGCCGTATAGCCTTTCAGTTCATAGCTGCCCTGAAAGCGCTCGAAGCCGTTTATATGAATTTTCTGTGCTTCGGAATTATAGCGGTGAGCCGCCTGATCCCTGCACAGCTGTTCCATATTCAGGGAACGCTCCGGGCTCATTTTCCCCTGCTGCGCTTTTTGGACAGGTATCTCCTCAGAAGCACTGCATCCTGTTAATAAGAGCAGCAGAAAGAGTGACACCCCACGCTTCATCATCATTTTTATTACCGCCCTGGTCAGTGGCTGTTATTTTTAGTAGCAACACGTTTATAGATTAAAGTCCGTCATTCTGCGAATCTCGCCAGCTCCCTACAAGTTAGCCTGGCTAAACTCAGAATTTTCCAAGGGAAAAGTTTTACGCAATCGCAGTCACACTTTCTTTATCAGGAATACAGAGGAACTGATGCAGTCAAAAATTAACTGGATTGATAACCTGCGGGGAATAGCCTGTCTGATGGTGGTGATGATCCACACAACGACCTGGTATGTCACGAACGCGCACAGTATCAGCCCTGTTAACTGGGATGTCGCCAATGTTCTGAACTCGGCCTCCCGCGTGAGCGTCCCGCTGTTCTTTATGATTTCCGGTTTTCTCTTTTTTGGCGAGCGTAGTGCACAGCCGAGACATTTCATCCGTATTGCCTCCTGTCTGCTGTTTTACAGCGCGATTTCGCTGCTCTATATCGTCCTGTTCACTTCAATTAACGCTGAACGTTCCCTGCTCAACTTGTTGCAAAAACCGGTGTTCTATCATCTATGGTTTTTCTTCGCGATAATCGTTATTTATCTTGTTTCACCGTTAATTCAGGTAAAAAACGTCAACGGTAAAATGCTGCTGGCGCTGATGGTGGTCATCGGGATCGTGGCCAACCCGAATACCGTCTCACAGAAAATTGATGGCTTTGAATGGCTGCCCGTTAACCTCTATATCACCGGGGATACGTTTTATTACGTGCTGTACGGCATGCTGGGGCGCGCCATTGGCATGATGGAGACGCAAAAGCGAGGAATAAACTGGCTATGCGCGGCCGCGTTTCTCGTCGGTGTGTTTATTATCTCTCGCGGGACGCTGCATGAGCTGCAATGGCGCGGCAACTTTGCCGATACCTGGTATCTGTACTGCGGCCCGATGGTCTTTATCTGCGCAATCTCTCTGCTGACGCTGGTTAAAAACACCCTGAATGCCCGCCCGCTTCCGGTGCTGGGGTTTATCTCTCGCCACTCGCTGGGCATTTACGGTTTTCACGCGCTGGTGATCCACGCCCTGCGCACCCGCGGCGTTGAGCTTAAAAGCTGGCCGGTGCTGGATATTGTCTGGATATTTACCGTTACGCTGGTTGTCAGCCTGCTGCTGTCAATGTTGCTGCAAAGAATCGATACGCGCCGGTTTGTGAGCTAACCCGGTTGAAGGCTGGCAGGCCGGGTAAGCGTTAGCGCCACCCGGCTCCTGTTTATGACATTAGCGGCAAAAGCTGCCGATAAATTTTGCGGAACACGTCTCGTCTTTCAGCATAGCGAGCATGATTTTTCGCATCAGGACGATGCTGCTGTTCAAGCGACAGCTGGGGCAAAAGCTGGGGCAGTGGTTTATCCCGGTTCAGCGCAATTTGCGCCAGCCGTGCCGCACCGAGCGCCGGGCCGACATCGCCTCCCGTACGATAGTCCAGCTGCAACCCGCTGATATCGGAAAGCATTTGCCGCCAGTAGCTGCTTCGCGCACCGCCGCCAATTAACGTAATGCTGGATGGCGTCAGTCCACAGTCATGCACGACATCCATTCCGTCCGCCAGAGCATAGCCAACGCCTTCAAGCACCGCGCGCGCCAGCTCTGCCGGGCCGTGCTGATGGGTAAGACCGAAGAACACCCCTTTCGCTTCCGGGTTGTTATGAGGCGTCCGCTCGCCGGAAAGGTACGGTAAAAACCAGACCGCACCGGCATTATCATCCGCCTGCTGTGCCGCTGCGATAAGCGCCGGGACGTCCGCCATTCCGGTTAGTTTTGCCGCCCAGTCGAGGCAGGAAGCCGCGCTCAGCATCACCGACATTAAATGCCATTTACCCGGCAACGCGTGGCAGAAGCTGTGTACGGCGCTTCCAGGATTGCTACGATACCCGTCACTGACGGCAAAATAGACGCCGGAAGTGCCGAGCGAGAGCATGGCCTGTCCTGCCTCGACCATCCCCACGCCGACCGCCCCCGCCGCATTATCGCCGCCGCCGGCGACGACAGGTACGGCTGGCATATTCCAACGTTCAGCAACAGAAGGCTGCAAAGCGCCCGTGATTTCGCTGCCTTCAAACAGCGCAGGCATATGATCGCGCGTCAGCTGGCAGGCATCCAGCATCGCCTCGCTCCAGTCCCGTTTCGCCACGTCGAGCCACATCGTGCCCGCGGCGTCAGACATGTCGCTGGCAAAATCCCCCGTCATGCGAAAACGCAGGTAGTCTTTCGGCAACAGAACCTTCGCCACCTGGCGAAAAATATCAGGCTCATGGCGCTGCACCCACAGGAGTTTTGGCGCGGTAAAACCGGGCATCATCAGGTTGCCCGTAATCTCGCGGGACGCAGGCACACGTTCCTCAAGGATCGCGCACTCTTCCGCACAGCGGCCATCGTTCCAGAGAATAGCCGGGCGCAGAACGCGATGCTGGCTATCCAGCAACGTTGCGCCATGCATTTGTCCGGCGATGCCCAGCGCTTTAACGTCGCGCAGGCTGTGCTGCTCGCCTAAGGCTGTCATCGCGCGGTCCGTCGCCTGCCACCACTGCTCCGGATCTTGTTCCGACCAAAGCGGATGCGGGCGTGAAACCTGCAACTTTTCAGTCTGCGTGGCTAACACATCGCCCTGCTCGCTTAACAGGATGGCTTTCACCCCCGACGTGCCAAGATCGATCCCGATATACATGTGGTGACTCCTTTGACAGAAATGCCCGGTGGCGCAGCGCTTACCGGGCATGAATGCTGTTATTTATCGAACAGGTAGTGATTGACCAGGTTTTCCAGCAGCTCCTGATGGCCGCTCTGATGCTGCGGCGCAAGCTGATGCTGTTCAGCGTACTTCGCGATCTCCGCAAGCGATAACTGACCTTTCAAAATTTGCTGGCCCAGCTCACTGTTCCAGCCGCTGTAGCGCTTCGCCACGCGCTTATCCAGCTCACCGTCTTCAATCATACGGGCCGCCACTTTCAGCGCCAGCGCCATGGTGTCCATCGCGCCAATATGCCCGTAGAACAGATCGTATTTGTCGGTGCTCTGGCGACGCACTTTGGCGTCGAAGTTCAGGCCGCCGGTGGTGAAACCGCCCGCTTTGATGATCTCGTACATCACCAGCGCATTCTCTTCCACGCTGTTCGGGAACTGGTCGGTATCCCAGCCCAGCTGTGGATCGCCACGGTTAGCATCGACAGAGCCGAAGATGCCCAGCGCAATCGCAGAGGCAATTTCGTGATGGAACGAGTGGCCCGCCAGGGTAGCGTGGTTAGCCTCGATATTCACTTTGATCTCTTTTTCCAGACCAAACTGCTTCAGGAAGCCATACACGGTGGCGACATCATAATCATACTGATGCTTGGTTGGCTCCTGTGGTTTTGGCTCAATCAGCAGCGTGCCGCGGAAACCGATTTTGTGTTTGTGGTCCACCACCATCTGCATAAAGCGACCAATCTGCTCACGCTCCTGACGCAGGTCGGTATTCAGCAGCGTTTCATATCCTTCACGACCGCCCCAGAGTACATAGTTCTCACCGCCCAGCTGATGCGTGGCGTTCATCGCCGTCACGACCTGGGTTGCCGCCCAGCTGAAGACTTCCGGATCCGGGTTGGTTGCCGCGCCCGCGCCATAGCGAGGGTTGGTAAAGCAGTTAGCCGTACCCCAGAGCAGCTTGACGCCACTT
The DNA here is from genome assembly GCF_049238665.1 of Enterobacter cloacae complex sp. IR5450. Taxonomy (NCBI): domain Bacteria; kingdom Pseudomonadati; phylum Pseudomonadota; class Gammaproteobacteria; order Enterobacterales; family Enterobacteriaceae; genus Enterobacter; species Enterobacter cloacae complex sp. IR5450. Next base: position 29,509 of record NZ_JBMKIC010000038.1, on the reverse strand, counting down.
TGCTGCTGTTTTTCAGCCAGTACGTCGACCATCTGCGCGAAGTTGTTCAGATACTCTTTCAGCGACGCCCCTTCCGGCGACACGTCCACATCGTGGAAACAGTAGTACGGCACGTTCAGCTTATGGAAGAACTCGAACGCAACGTCGGCTTTACGCTTCGCCAGCTCAATGGCCTCGCCCGGCTGTTGCCATGGACGGTCAAAAGAGCCCACGCCGAACATATCGGCACCGTTCCAGCAGAAGGTGTGCCAGTAGCAGGCGGCAAAGCGCAAGTGATCTTCCATGCGCTTACCCAGCACCAGCTCATCCGGGTTGTAGTGACGAAATGCTAAAGGATTGGTCGTTTTCGTGCCTTCGAAACGAACGCGATCGAGTTGGTCGAAATAAGCTTGCATATTGAGCTCCATAATCAGGGTATGCGGCGTGGTCTTGCTTCTGGAGTAATAGTGAATAGACATTGGAGGTTGCTCAATTACGTTATTTCACACTGCTATTGAGAGAATGCGCAATTGTGCGCTGGCTCGCAAAATAATGTGCAGACAAACTATTTTTCGGCGCGCATTCCAGAATCAAATGTAATTAATAGGTTACGCTTTTTAAAATCCGATCGCGGTCATAAATTCAGAAATAAACCAAATATCGTAATGAGAAGATAAAAATCTGTAATTGCCAGCAGGCCTTTCCACGTTAAAAATTTGCTGCGTCTCAGCAGTGAATGTTTCTTTTATCTCAGCTACACATACCCCTACAAAAAGGCCTAATAATTATGAAGATAAAGAACCTGACCCTAACGCTCTGCACTACTCTCCTGCTTGCAAGTTTTGCCGGCCACGCCAAAGAGGTCAAAATCGGCATGGCGATTGATGACTTACGCCTGGAGCGATGGCAAAAAGATCGCGATATCTTTGTTAAAAAAGCGGAATCTCTCGGCGCGGAGGTGTTCGTTCAGTCCGCTAACGGCAACGAAGAGACGCAAATGTCGCAAATCGAGAATATGATCAACCGTGGCGTCGATGTGCTGGTCATTATCCCGTATAACGGCCAGGTATTAAGCAACGTGGTGAAAGAAGCGAAACAGGAAGGCATAAAAGTCCTGGCTTATGACCGCATGATTAATAATGCCGACATTGATTATTATATTTCGTTCGACAATGAAAAGGTGGGCGAATTACAGGCTAAAAGCCTGGTCGCAAAAGTGCCTCAGGGGAATTATTTCCTGATGGGCGGCTCGCCCGTGGATAACAACGCCAAACTGTTCCGCCAGGGACAAATGAAAGTGCTGAAGCCGTATATCGACGAGGGCAAAATTAAAGTCGTCGGCGACCAGTGGGCTGACGGCTGGTTACCGGAAAACGCGCTGAAAATTATGGAAAACGCGTTGACTGCAAATAACAACAAAATCGATGCGGTGGTGGCCTCTAACGATGCCACTGCGGGTGGCGCCATTCAGGCGCTGAGCGCGCAGGGTCTGGCCGGGAAAGTCGCTATTTCCGGACAGGACGCCGACCTTGCGGGTGTAAAACGCATCATCGCGGGTACCCAGACCATGACGGTGTATAAGCCCATTACCGAGCTTGCCAATACGGCCGCCGAAATTGCCGTTGAGCTGGGCAATGGCCAGCAACCTAAAGCAGACGCGACGTTAAATAACGGCCTGAAAGACGTACCTGCTCGCCTGCTTACCCCTATCGAAGTCAACAAAGAGAATATTGACGCCACCGTGGTGAAAGACGGTTTCCATAAGAAGAGTGAACTGTAATCCAGCGCAGCCCCTGCCCGGCAGGGGCGCATCGACCTGCCCTGTACATCTGTCGGGCCATGCGGAGCAGTTATGTCTTATTTACTTGAAATGAAAAGCATCACCAAAGCCTTCGGGGCGGTGAAAGCAGTCGATAACGTAAGCCTGCGGCTGAATCCCGGCGAAGTGATGTCGCTGTGCGGCGAAAATGGCTCGGGAAAATCCACGCTGATGAAAGTGTTGTGCGGGATCTATCCGCACGGCAGCTACGAGGGCGAAATCGTCTTTGCCGGCGAGGTGCTCCAGGCCACGCACATTCGCGATACCGAACGTAAAGGCATCGCTATTATTCACCAGGAGCTGGCGCTGGTGAAGCACCTTACCGTGCTGGAAAATATTTTTCTCGGCGCCGAACTCTCACGCCACGGCGTACTGGATTACGACACCATGACGCTGCGCTGCGAAAAACTGCTGGCCCAGGTGAGCCTGGCTATCTCACCGGATACGCGCGTGGGCGACTTAGGTTTGGGCCAGCAGCAGCTGGTGGAGATCGCCAAGGCGCTGAACAAGCAGGTACGCCTGCTGATCCTCGACGAGCCAACCGCCTCGCTCACCGAACAGGAAACCGCCGTTCTGCTCAATATCATCCGCGACCTGCAAAACCACGGTATCGCCTGCATCTATATTTCGCACAAGCTCAATGAGGTGAAAGCTATTTCCGACACCATCTGCGTCATCCGCGACGGGCAGCACATCGGCACGCGTGAAGCAGAAGGCATGAGTGAGGATGACATCATCACCATGATGGTGGGTCGCGAACTCACCGCGCTGTATCCCAACGAACCACACACCATAGGCGAAGAACTCCTGCGCGTGGAAAACCTGACGGCGTGGCATCCCGTTAACCGCCACATCAAGCGCGTGGATAACCTCTCCTTCTCGCTGCACCGCGGCGAAATTCTCGGTATTGCGGGTTTAGTGGGTGCCGGAAGAACCGAGGCCGTGCAGTGTCTGTTTGGCGTCTGGCCGGGGCGCTGGGAAGGCAAAATTTATATCGACGGTCAGCCGGTAAAAATCGACAACTGCCAGCAGGCCATTGCCAAAGGCATTGCTATGGTGCCCGAAGACCGCAAAAAAGACGGCATCGTGCCGGTCATGGCGGTGGGAAAAAATATCACGCTGGCGGCGCTCAGCCAGTTTTCCGGCGCGCTGAGCAGCCTGGATGATGCCGCAGAACAGCAGTGTATTCTTCAGTCACTTGCCAGGCTCAAGGTGAAAACCTCCTCGCCGGAACTGGCGATAGGTCGCCTGAGCGGCGGCAACCAGCAGAAAGCGATTCTGGCGCGCTGCCTGTTGCTTAATCCGCGCATTTTAATTCTGGACGAACCCACGCGCGGGATCGATATCGGCGCGAAGTATGAAATCTACAAGCTGATCAACCAGCTTGTGCAGCAAGGGATTGCCGTCATTGTTATCTCGTCCGAATTGCCTGAAGTGCTGGGGCTGAGCGACCGCGTGCTGGTCATGCATGAAGGGAAACTCAAAGCCAACCTGAACAACCAGAACCTGACGCAAGAGCAGGTGATGGAAGCTGCCTTAAGGAGCGAACGCCATGTCGAAAAGCAACCCGTCTGATATCAAAGTCGCTGTTCCGACGCCCGGTGCGTTCGCAGGACTTAAATCGCTGAATCTGCAAGTTTTTGTAATGATTGCCGCCATTATCGTGATCATGTTGTTCTTTACCTGGATGACCGATGGCTCCTATTTGAGCGCACGTAACGTTTCTAACCTGCTGCGTCAGACCGCCATCACCGGGATCCTGGCGGTGGGGATGGTCTTTGTGATTATCTCAGCGGAAATTGACCTGTCAGTAGGGTCGATGATGGGTCTGCTCGGCGGCGTGGCGGCAATTTTTGACGTCTGGCTCGGCTGGCCGCTGCCGCTGACGATTGCGGTCACGCTGGTACTGGGTCTGCTGCTGGGGGCGTGGAATGGCTGGTGGGTGGCCTACCGTAAGGTCCCGTCGTTTATCGTCACCTTAGCGGGGATGCTGGCCTTCCGCGGCATTCTGATTGGGATCACTAACGGCACTACCGTCTCCCCGACCAGCGCCTCGATGTCCCAGATTGGCCAAAGCTACCTCTCTGATGGCGTCGGTTTTACGATCGGCGTGGTTGGGCTGATGGCGTTTGTCGCGTGGCAATGGCGAGGACGCATGCGTCGCCAGGCGCTGGGGCTGGCCTCGCCTGCTTCAACCTCGGTTGTCGGCCGTCAGGCGCTTACTGCGGTGATTGTACTGGGCGCCATCTGGCTGTTAAACGATTATCGCGGCGTCCCAACGCCCGTTCTGCTGCTGGCGCTGTTGCTGTTAGGTGGGATGTTTATGGCCACGCGTACCGCATTCGGTCGCCGTATTTATGCCATCGGTGGCAATCTCGAAGCCGCGCGTTTGTCCGGCATTAACGTAGAACGCACCAAACTCGCCGTCTTTGCCATCAACGGCCTGATGGTGGCCATCGCGGGGCTGATCCTCAGCTCACGTTTGGGGGCGGGCTCCCCCTCTGCCGGTAATATTGCCGAGCTGGACGCCATCGCCGCCTGCGTGATTGGCGGGACCAGCCTCGCCGGGGGCATTGGCAGCGTGGCGGGGGCGGTGATGGGCGCATTTATTATGGCTTCGCTGGATAACGGGATGAGTATGATGGACGTGCCGACGTTTTGGCAGTATATCGTCAAGGGTGCCATTCTTTTGCTGGCAGTCTGGATGGACTCTGCCACCAAGCGGCGCGCCTGATAACAGTATCGTGACTAATTTGGGAAATAAGCCATGTTTGAAAAGCGTCACCGCATTACGTTGTTATTCAATGCCAACAAAGCCTATGACCGGCAGGTGGTTGAAGGGGTTGGCGAATATTTGCAGGCGTCGCAATCCGAATGGGATATTTTCATCGAAGAAGATTTCCGTACCCGTCTGGAGAACATCAAAGACTGGCTGGGCGACGGGGTCATCGCTGACTTTGACGACCCCGTGATTGAACAGTTGCTGAGTGGCGTTGACGTGCCTATCGTGGGCGTTGGCGGCTCTTATCATACACCGGAACATTATCCTCCCGTTCACTACATCGCCACGGATAACCATGCTCTGGTCGAGACCGCCTTCCTCCATTTAAAGGAGAAAGGCGTCCATCGTTTTGCGTTTTACGGATTGCCCGCCACGAGCGGAAAGCGCTGGGCGATGGAGCGTGAGTATGCCTTCTGCCAGCTGGTTGCCCAGGAGAAGTATCGCGGCGTCGTTTATCAGGGGCTGGAAACCGCGCCAGAAAACTGGCAGCACGCACAAAATCGTCTGGCTGACTGGCTGCAAACGCTGCCGCCCCAGACAGGGATTATCGCCGTGACGGACGCCCGCGCCCGCCACGTATTACAGGTGTGCGAACATTTGCATATTCCGGTGCCTGAAAAGCTGTGCGTGATTGGTATTGATAACGAAGAGCTTACGCGCTATCTGTCGCGCGTGGCGCTCTCATCCGTGGCTCAGGGTACCCGTCAGATGGGCTATCAGGCCGCAAAGCTGCTGCACAGACTGTTAGACAACGAATCCCTGCCGCTCCAGCGTCTGCTGGTTCCTCCCGTTCGCGTGGTCGAACGTCGCTCAACTGACTACCGCTCATTAAACGATCCGGCCGTGATTCAGGCGATGCACTACATTCGCAATCATGCCTGCAAAGGGATTAAGGTCGATCAGGTGCTCGATTCGGTCGGCATATCACGTTCGAATCTGGAGAAGCGGTTTAAAGAGGAAGTGGGTGAGACGATCCACGCCGTGATCCATGCGGAAAAGCTGGAGAAAGCGCGCAGTCTGCTGATCTCCACCTCGCTGTCGATCAACGAGATTTCACAGATGTGTGGCTATCCGTCGCTTCAGTATTTCTATTCGGTGTTCAGGAAAGAGTATGACACCACGCCGAAGGAGTACCGGGAACGGTACAGTGAAGTCCTGCTCTAGAAAAAAGAACGCCTTCCAGTGGAAGGCGTTTTTCATTACATATGTGCGGCAATCAGACGCTGGTTATCCTGGTACATGGAGAACAGGTAATTGTTATAACGCTGTCCCTGAGTGGAATAACCTTTCAGCTTATGGATCATCGCCGTGGCCGTCACTTCCTGATCCGCCTTACGCAGCTGAGCGCGTGACTTACGGAACGAGGAATAGGCCGGGTGGGTGTTCAGGTTCACCACGTAGGCATTCACGGAATCTTTCACCGATTCAAACTGTGAATAGCCCTTCACCTTGCCGGGCGCGTTAGTACAACGACCTTTTACGCATTTCATGCCAAACAGATTGTTGTTGTTGCGCGCCAGCTTCGAGGTGCCCCAACCGCTTTCGGCGGCGGCCATTGTCGCGACCATACTGCCTGGAATGATGTCCACACGTTCTAACAGTGAGTTCCAAGGCACGCGACGCGTGTTCCCGCTCCACTTCACTTTATAGCGTTTGGCGATATCTTTCAGGCGAGTGCGCTCAGACGGCGACCAGCGGCTGTCGTACTGTTTGGAGATCAGCCAGTTACGATCCGCAGTAATCGCGGCATTTTGGCTTTTAATGTAAGGCATTACCGTCCGGAGAAACGCTTTTTTCCTTGGTGTCCCGGAAGGGTATTTTCGCAAATCAGGAAGTGAACTACTCTTTGCACTATTGCGAGAATACTCTTGTTTACTGCTAACCTTACTGCTTGTCGTCTTTATTACGTGGGCTTTCTTACTCGTTGTATCCGTGTGCGTCTTTGCAAGCACCTCACCTGAAAATGCCATGGTGAGTAACATGAGTATCGCGGCCCCATATCGTCGAATGGGAGTCGATATCATTAGGTCTCCTGGTCGGATATAAACATTCCAACACCTTATTTTCTTCAAAAATTTGAGAGCGGAATCTCAAATCGTACCAAAAATAGTCTTCAAGAGCACGTCTATAAATAGTCCAATTCCGAAACTATGTCATCCGGAACATGCTCATTAAAGCATCAACGCTGGAAAAATGTGCGCGATATCGCAGATAACTGCCTAATTTTGCGCGGGATCACTCATCCCTTCGCGTCCTCCTTGCAGAAAGCCGTAGAGGAGGAGTTTTTCCCCTGAGCCGAATGGCACACTGGTCAAAAATGCCGCGACAGGAAAATGGAATGAAACGCACTGCATTAGCTGTTCTGATGTTACCCGCATTCGCGCATGCCGACTGGTCATCGCCGGGATTTAACGCGTTTAGCGCTGAAGGTACCGGCGTCTTTACCAGCCAGGCAACGCTTGCGAAGGGTACCCGCCCGCTGACGTTGAGTCTTGACAACGCGTGCTGGCAGCCGACAGGTGCCATTAAGCTCAACGAGATGCTGTCGCTCAAACCGTGCGAAGGCACCCCACCGCAGTGGCGGTTATTCCGTGACGGCGTTTATCAGATGCGTATTGATACGCGCTCGGGAACGCCGACGCTGATGTTGACGGTGCAAAGTGCGGCGCCACAGCCTGTCGCAAACGTCACCCGCCAGTGCCCGAAGTGGGACGGCAAACCGCTGACGATCGACGTCGTTAACACCTTCCCGGAAGGCACGGTGGTGCGTGATTTTTACAGTAAACAGACCGCGACCGTTCAAAATGGCAAAGTGACTCTTCAGCCAGCCGCCAACAGCAATGGCCTGCTGCTGCTTGAGCGCGCCGAGACGGACAAACCCGCGCCGTTCAGCTGGCAAAACGCCACCGTCTATTTCGTGCTGACCGATCGCTTCGTGAATGGCGACCCCACCAACGACAACAGCTATGGCCGTCATAAAGACGGTATGCAGGAGATTGGTACTTTCCACGGCGGCGATCTGAAAGGGCTTACCAGCAAACTGGATTACCTTCAGCAGCTGGGCGTGAATGCGCTCTGGATAAGCTCGCCGCTGGAGCAGATCCACGGCTGGGTGGGCGGCGGCACCAAAGGGGATTTCCCCCACTACGCCTATCACGGCTATTACACTCAGGACTGGACGAAACTCGACGCCAACATGGGCAGCGAAGAGGATTTACGCCAGCTTGTCGACGACGCGCACAGGCGCGGTATCCGCGTCCTGTTTGACATTGTCATGAACCACGCGGGTTATGCGACGCTTGCAGATATGCAGGAGTATCAGTTTGGCGCGCTCTATTTGCAGGGCGATGAGCTGAAAAAAACCCTCGGCGAGCGCTGGACTGACTGGAAGCCAGGAGCGGGGCAAAGCTGGCACAGCTTCAACGATTACATCAACTTCAGTGACAAAGCCGCATGGGAAAAATGGTGGGGTAAAAAATGGATCCGTACCGATATCGGTGATTACGACAACCCGGGCTTTGACGATCTGACCATGTCGCTGGCCTTCCTGCCGGATCTGAAAACGGAATCTAAGATCCCGTCAGGTTTGCCGAACTTTTATCAACACAAGCCCGACGCCAACGCGAAAGTGATGACGAATTTCACGCCGCGAGATTACCTGACCCACTGGCTTAGCCAGTGGGTACGTGACTACGGCATCGACGGTTTCCGGGTCGATACCGCTAAGCACGTTGAGCCTGAAGCCTGGCTGCAACTGAAAAACCAGGCCAGCCAGGCGCTGGCCGCGTGGAAAGCCGCCAACCCGGACAAAAAACTCGACGATGCGCCATTCTGGATGACCGGTGAATCCTGGGGCCACGGCGTGATGCAGAGCGATTATTACCGCCACGGCTTCGATGCGATGATCAATTTTGACTATCAGGAGCAGGCGGCAAAAGCGGCGGACTGCCTGGCCGATATGGATTTGACCTGGCAGCAAATGGCAGAAAAGCTGCAAAGTTTTAATGTGCTGAGCTATCTCTCCTCCCATGATACGCGTCTGTTCCGTGAAGGGGGCCAGCGCGCCGCTGAGTTACTGTTGCTGGCGCCGGGAAGCGTACAGATCTATTACGGCGATGAATCAGAGCGTCCATTCGGCCCTACGGGCTCCGATCCGCTACAGGGGACCCGTTCGGATATGAACTGGCAGGACGTCACGGATAAACAGGCGTTAACTGTCGCCCACTGGCAGCTTCTGGGGCAGTTCCGCGCCCGTCATCCGGCGGTGGGTGAAGGCAAGCAAACAACGCTGTCGATGAAAGAAGGCTACGGCTTTGTGCGCGAGCACAAGGGCGATAAGGTGATGGTGGTTTGGGCGGGTAATCAATAGACCCCCTCACCCTAACCCTCTCCCCAAAGGGGAGAGGCCTGGGGTGAGGGGCATTCACCAGAACAATTCACCACACAAATACAAACCCGCCACATAAAACAACAAATCCGACCACATCCACCGATTTGCACCAACACGGTGCTGGCGTTATGGTTACTGCCTTTCATATTAAGCCCGACAGATCACCTGCTATGACGTTTTCACTTTTCGGCGACAAATTTACCCGCCATTCAGGCATTACCCGCCTGATGGAGGACCTCAACGACGGGCTGCGCACCCCAGGCGCTATCATGCTTGGCGGCGGAAACCCGGCTCAAATTCCGGAGATGAACACCTACTTCCAGACGCTGCTGGCAGAGATGCTGGAAAACGGTAAAGCAACCGATGCGCTATGTAATTACGACGGCCCTCAGGGTAAAACAGAACTACTGACGCTTCTGGCGGCAATGCTGCGGGAAGCGCTGGGTTGGGATATCGAACCACAGAATATTGCACTGACAAACGGCAGTCAGAGCGCGTTTTTCTACTTATTCAATCTGTTCGCCGGACGCCGCGCCGACGGCACCACGAAAAAAGTGCTGTTCCCGCTGGCACCGGAGTATATTGGCTATGCCGATGCCGGCCTCGAAGAAGACCTGTTTGTTTCCGCACGTCCGAATATCGAGTTGCTGCCAGAGGGCCAGTTCAAATATCACGTCGATTTTGAACATCTGCATATCGGTGAAGAGACGGGCATGATCTGCGTATCTCGTCCCACCAACCCGACGGGGAACGTGATCACCGACGACGAGCTGATGAAGCTGGATGCGCTGGCGAATCAGCACGGCATCCCGCTGGTGATCGATAACGCCTATGGCGTACCGTTCCCGGGGATCATCTTCAGCGAAGCGCGTCCGCTATGGAACCCGAATATCATCCTCTGCATGAGCCTCTCCAAGCTGGGCCTGCCGGGCAGCCGTTGCGGCATTATCATTGCTAACGAGAAAATCATCACCGCCATTACCAACATGAACGGCATTATCAGCCTTTCGCCTGGCGGCATCGGCCCGGCGATGATGTGCGAGATGATCAGGCGTAACGACCTGCTGCGCCTGTCGAATGAGGTGATTAAGCCGTTTTACTCTCAGCGCGTTCAGGAAACTATAGCCATCCTTCGCCGCTACTTACCGGAAGAACGCTGCCTGATCCATAAACCGGAAGGGGCAATTTTCCTGTGGCTGTGGTTTAAGGATCTGCCCATTACGACAGAGCTGCTTTATCAGCGTCTGAAAAAACGTGGCGTACTGATGGTGCCAGGGGATTACTTCTTCCCGGGGCTGGATAAGCCGTGGCCGCACACGCACCAGTGCATGCGTATGAACTACGTCCCGGACCCGGAAAAAATCGAAGCGGGTGTGAAAATTCTCGCCGAAGAGATTGAGAACGCCTGGCGCGAGGCCGGTTAATAAAACCTCAGGCCATATTACGCAGCCGTTCCGCGCGTAAGCTGGCGGGGTCTATGCAGCGCAGCGCGTGGGTGGGACAGGCTTCGACGCAGGCGGGACCGCCCTCGCGATGCGCGCACAAATCACATTTCAGCGCCTGAACGCGATCTTCCACGACCCGAACCTGCATTGCCCCGAACGGGCACGCCACCATACAGCTTTTGCAGCCGATACAGCGAGCCTGCTCAACGAGCCAGGCTCCCGCAGCACAGTGAATGGCCCCCGTCGGGCAGACATTCGCGCAGGGCGCATCTTCACACTGGTGGCAGCCCACGGCCGTGGTGAAGGTACCCCCCTTAACCACGCGGATCCGTGACGTAAGCGCTTCTGGCGTGGCGCTGCTTTGATGCGACATCATGCACGCCACCTCACAGGTACGGCACCCGATACATTTTTCAGGATCCGCCAGGATAAATCGGTTCATGGATAACGCCTCGCGCAGGTTAAAAGTCAGTTCCGTTGAATTATCGTTAGCGCATCATACCTTGCGTGCGAATCGTTAAGGATGCTGTGGGTCAAAGAGCGGGCGCGGATACTTTTAGCTTACCCGAAGGTGCGCCAACAGGCGGAGGGGATCGGTTATCAGGCGCAGGGCTCTAATGCTACCCTCACTCCGTGGTTTAGCTGGGCAAACCGGCGTGGAGAGGAAATGCGGTTATAGGTGAATGTAGGCATAATTTGAAAAAATAAAATAGCTTTATATATATAATATACTTAATAAGCTCGGCGTTAACGGGCTTATTTCTTTTATTCAATTTAATCACTCTGTGATCCAAACCCCGGAATCGTTTTTTTTGCTGTTAACTCCCCATGGAGTTCATTGAATGGCATGCATTTTGATGCTATTTCATCAGGACACACAGTATTGAAATAAGGATATCCCATGGAATTTACAGAAAGACTGAATGCATTATCTACTAAAATTAGACAGCAAATTGAAGTAATTAATACTGAAGAAGCAACCAAAACGGCATTTGTTATGCCTTTTATTCATAATGTCTTAGGGTACGATGTGTTTGACCCGTCAGAGGTTACACCTGAATTTGTATGTGATATTGGCACAAAAAAAGGTGAAAAAATTGACTATGCGATAATGAAAAACAATGACGTGCAAATTCTCATCGAATGTAAAAAAATTGGTGAGCCTTTAAATATAAATCATGCATCACAACTTTTTAGATACTTTCATGTTACAAACGCAAGGATATCAATCTTAACGAACGGACAAATATACAGATTTTATACCGATCTCGACGCACCTAATAAAATGGATGAAAAACCTTTTTTAGAGGTCGACCTGCTTGATATTGATGAAAACGTTATACCTGAATTAAAAAAACTCACCAAATCTTCTTTTGATCTTGAATCCATCATAAACGCTGCTGGAGAGTTAAAGTACGTTAGCCAAATCAAGAGAATATTGCATACACAACTTAACAATCCAGAAGACGATTTCGTTAAGTTTTTTGCTTCGCGAGTTTATGACGGTATGCTGACCCAAAAAGTCAGAGAGTCTTTTCAAAATCTCACCAGAAAGGCAGCAAGCCAGTACATAAACGATCAAGTTAATGAGAGGCTTAAGTCTGCCATCACAGGTATCACTCCGGCTACTGTCGAAACTCAAACAGAAACACAGCAAAGTGAGGATGATGAACAAAAGGATGAAAGTGAAATCATAACGACTCTGGAAGAATTGGAAGGTTTTCACATTGTTAAAGCAATCACCCGAGCCGTTCTTGAGGCGCCTCGCATTACCCATAGAGACACAAAGAGCTATTGCGGCATTCTTGTAGATGACAATAACCGCAAGCCTCTTTGCCGACTGCATTTTAATCGAACACAAAAATACATCGGGCTTTTTGATCTGGAAAAAAACGAAACACGGCACCCAATTGCTACAGTTGATGATATTTATTCCTTTGCTGATATCCTGAAAGCAACTGCTGCTCTTTACAACTAATCATCACCGGGGCAGTACACGCCGTGCTGCCTCTGCAAGAAAAGCACTTCGGTTAGTAAATTGTGGATGCTCGCTGACAAAGGAATCAATCTTCACCAGCAAACGGCGAGGTATCGTAATATTGATGCGCTCTACTCTGCCTTCAAACTGTTTCATATTGATATCCACCAGCAACCATTGTCCGCCAATGAAATCCTCCGGATGACTTGCCAGATGCGCTTCAACCATACCCGGAAGTGGCAACATTTCATCCATTTCAAACAACGCTTCAAAATGGGCAGTTAATGCATCACGTGCATCCTGAAAAGCATCATCCAGTGAATCCCCCGCAAAAAAACACCCCGGAACGTCAGGAAAGAAACCACTGGCGCTACCGTCGGAATCAGAATGAATGTAAGCCGGATAAAACATAACTACTCCTGATATCAGTGTTTAATTCCCGCCTGTCGCCAGATTTGTGCGAGAGTGCCTGGTTTAATGTCCTTTTTAGGATGTGGGACGGTAACCAACCCTTTTTGCACTGGATGGCGAAACTGATGATGGCTTCCCTTCGTTCTTACACATTTCCAGCCATGGCTAACCAGAACAGTAATGATATCCGCACTTTTCACATCCCAATCCTTCCCTGATTATACACATGATACACACCATCGCTACTGGGTTGAATGAGACTACCGCATTAAAAACGGCAGCGCAGCCAGACTTTAGCGAAACAGGAAGAGGCATCGAGAAAAGAAGAGGGAAGATTGTCATGTTGCAAATAAAAATGCGGCCACTATCGTAGGCCGGGTAAGGCGAAGCCGCCACCCGGCTTTAACCCGGCTCAGGCCACCCCACCCGGGACGACCTGAGCCCGGAGATTAAAACAACCCCAGCGGTTTATCAGAGTAGCTGACCAACAGACATTTCGTTTGCTGGTAGTGCTCCAGCATCATCTTATGGGTTTCACGCCCGATGCCCGACTGCTTGTAGCCGCCAAACGCCGCATGAGCCGGATAGGCGTGATAGCAGTTTGTCCATACGCGTCCGGCCTGAATGCCCCGGCCCATTTTATAGGCCAGATTACCGTTACGGCTCCAGACGCCCGCCCCCAGGCCATACTGCGTGTCGTTGGCGAGCTCCAGCGCCTCGTCCATGGTTTTAAACGTGGTGACGGCCAGCACCGGTCCAAAAATTTCCTCCTGGAAAACGCGCATATTGTTCTTACCGAACAGGATGGTCGGCTCAAGGTAGTAGCCCTCCTGCAAATCGCCGCCCAGCACCTTACGACGACCGCCGGTCAACACATCGGCCCCCTCTTTTTTACCGATATCAATATAGTTGAGGATGGTTTCCAGCTGGCCATGCGATACCTGCGCCCCCATCTGGGTAACGTTATCCAGCGGATTACCGCTGCGAATCGACTCCACGCGCCGGATCGCCCGCTCCATAAAGCGCTCATAAATGGATTCCTGCACCAGCGCGCGGCTCGGACAGGTGCAGACTTCGCCCTGGTTAAACGCGAACAGCGCAAACCCTTCCAGCGCTTTGTCGAAGAAGGCGTCCTCTTCGTCCATCACGTCGGCAAAGAAGATGTTCGGCGATTTGCCGCCCAGCTCGAGCGTGACCGGAATGATGTTCTGGGTCGCGTACTGCATGATCTGCTGGCCCACTTCCGTTGAGCCGGTGAACGCCACTTTGGCGATACGTTTTGAGGTAGCCAGATATTCGCCGATCTCTCCCCCGGCCCCGTTGACCACGTTAATGACCCCCGGCGGCAACAGGTCGCCAATCACCTCCATCAGCAGCAGTACCGAAAGCGGCGTTAAGCGAGCGGGTTTCAGCACAACGCAGTTACCCGCCGCCAGCGCGGGCGCCATTTTCCAGCTAGCCATCAGCAGCGGGAAGTTCCACGGAATAATTTGCCCCACCACGCCGAGCGGCTCGTGGAAGTGATACGCCACGGTATCTTTGTCAACTTCACTTATTCCCCCCTCCTGGGCACGAATGCAGGACGCAAAATAGCGGAAATGGTCAATCGCCAGCGGCACGTCCGCCGCCATGGTTTCCCGGATCGGCTTGCCGTTGTCCCACGTTTCTGCGGTCGCCAGCAGCTCCAGATTCTGCTCCATCCGATCGGCGATTTTGAACAAAATGGCCGCTCTGTCCTGAACGGACGTTTGTCCCCACTTATCTTTCGCCTTATGCGCCGCATCCAGCGCTAAATCTATATCCCGCTTGCCCGAACTGGCAATTTCACACAGCGGCTGGCCGGTAACGGGCGTCAGGTTGGAATAGTATTCACCGTCGACGGGCGCCACCCAGTCGCCGCCGATAAAGTTGTCATAGCGGGGCTTCAGCTTAAGGGGAAAACCATACTCGCCTGGCTGGATACGCGATGAGGGAGGATTGTTTGTCATGACCGTCTCCTTGCAGTAGGTGTACAACAAGGGTAGTTCCGGCTGGTGGTTTTCTCGCCAGTCGGTAACGGGTTTACGAGCCGTATCACGGATTACCGTACTTTACGTTTCGTTTCTGCCGCCAGAGCCATACTTAATAGCTCAGGGGCTCATGAGGAACGATGCAATGCAGCTATTTATCGGCTTTGACGTGGGCGGAACCCACATCAAACACGGCGTGATTAACGAAAACGGCGAAGAACTGACATCCGATGAATATGATACGCCTGACGATGAAAGCACCTTCAAACAGAAGTGGAAAGCGGTGGTGGATAAGTACCGCCAGGAGCATGAGATCGTCGGCATCGGCGTGAGTTTTCCGGGCCACATCAATCACCATACCGGCGAAGCGGCCAAGGCCGGGGCGCTGGATTACCTTGACGGTGAAAACCTGTGCGAGCTTTTCGCACAGCTGACCGATCTCCCCGTAACAACCGAAAATGACGCCAACTGCGCGGCGCTGGGCGAACGCTGGCAGGGCGCCGGCAAGGACTATGAGCATTTTGTCTGCATCACCATCGGCACCGGCATCGGCGGCGGTATCGTCATGGAGGGCGATCTCTACCGTGGGTCGCACTACCGGGCGGGTGAGTTTGGCGTGCTGCCCGTTGGCAACAACGGCGAGCCGATGCACGAAGTGGCGTCAGCCAGCGGCCTGATGAAAGCCTGCCGCCGCGCGCTGGCCGTGTCGGAAGATGAGATGCCTGACGGTGAGGAGCTGTTTAAACGCATGGACAGCGACGTGCATCTGCGTGAGGCCATAGAAGAGTGGGCGCATTTCCTCTCGCGCGGCATCTACAGCGTGATCTCCATGTTTGATCCGCAGGCGGTGCTGATTGGCGGCGGCATTAGCGAGCAGGAGAAAATCTATCTCCTGCTGGATAAATACCTACAGCGATTCGAGGAGTGGGAGGCGCTCCGGGTGCCCATCCTTCCCTGCGAGCTGGGTAACCAGGCGGGAAGGCTGGGCGCGGTCTGGCTGGCTAAGCAGAAGCAGGCGCGCAGCGCTTAACGCTTACGGAAATAACTGCGCGTCGCGTAGCACATGGTCATTGCCACGACGACGCGTAAACCCGATGCGGTTGAAATACTCCAGGATCTGAATCGCCAGTTTGCGTCCCACATTCAGCCGATCGCGGAAGTCTGCGGCGCAGGTTGATCCGCGCGCCTGATCCAGCTCCCGGATCAGGTTCGCAAACGCTACGATCCGATCGTTGCGGTAATAACGATCTTTCACGATCGCCACAATCATCCCCTGCTGTGCCGCATGGCGCAGTACCTGACGCATCAGCTGCTCATCGGTATTGGTTTCACGCGCCAGATCGCGCACCCACCACGGTTCATCGCCAAACAGCGCCGCCACTTTTTGCCAGACCGCGTCCTGCTCAGCGGTAAAACCGGCCTTGTGTTCCGGCAGGTGTAGCCAGCCGTGATGACTTGCAATAACGCCGCTTTCACGCATGTTTTCAATCAGCAACAGCACCAGCGCGTCGTCTTCCATGGGCAACGCCATGCGCCGCAGACGTTCACGGCCCGGGCCGGGCTCATCCTGATGCTGTTCATGGTAGGTCGCCAGCGTGCTCAGCACTTTGCGCTGCCAGCGCGCCGCCACCGGCGCGTTCAGCAGGCTGTTCCCGGCCTGAATAAAACCTGGCTCCTGCGTCAGAAGACGCAATCCTTCGCCGCTGAGCTGGCGCGCCCAGGCGAACGCCGCCAGATCCACCGCGCCACGCTCAAGGTGGATATCTAACGCAGACTTATCATCGCGGGTCTGGGCCAGCGCGGCCAGCCACTGTAAATACTCGGGCTTACGCTTGCCGCGACGGGGCGGATCCAGCATGACCACGCGCGCGCCCGCCAGCGTTTCCCGCGCCGAAATATCGCGCAGAACCAGGCGGTCGTTATCCGCCAGCCAGAGCGGGGAGTCGAACACCAGTTCGGCGAGATCGTTTTCCAGCAGCGACACGCGTCCGGTGATGTGGCTGGCCGCG
The DNA here is from genome assembly GCF_049238665.1 of Enterobacter cloacae complex sp. IR5450. NCBI lineage: Bacteria > Pseudomonadati > Pseudomonadota > Gammaproteobacteria > Enterobacterales > Enterobacteriaceae > Enterobacter > Enterobacter cloacae complex sp. IR5450. Next base: position 12,687 of record NZ_JBMKIC010000038.1, on the reverse strand, counting down.
TGGTGGATATGCAGCGGCTGCCACTGGGTCAGCGGCGTATGGGTCTGGAGAGAAACGATGACCCGTTCAGAAGGCTCCGGCGGCGCGTCGGCCAGCAGCCAGTCGCCGCGGTTAAGCTGGTCCTTTTCGGCATCACCGGCAATATTCAGCGCGATACGCTGCCCGGCGTGGGCCTGTTCCACCGGCTGGTTTTGCGCATGAAGCCCGCGCACGCGCATCGGTTTGTTCACGCCCGTGAGCCACAGGGTATCGCCCACGTTCACTTCCCCGCTCAGCGCGGTACCGGTCACCACCAGCCCAGCCCCTTTCACGGTAAACGCCCTGTCGATCGCCAGACGGAAGTGGTGATGGCTGGCCTGTTCACGAGACGGGATCTGCTGCAAATGGTTGCGAAGAGCATCGATACCGCGGCCTTCTGTCGCTACCGTGACAAACAGTGCGACATCCTTAAAACCGTATTCACTCAGCGCCGCCAGCACCTCTTGACGCACCTCGTCGATACGCGCCTCATCCACACGGTCCGCTTTGGTGAGGGCGACGGTCAACTGCGGGTTTCCCGTCAGCTGGAGGATCGCCAGATGCTCGCGCGTTTGCGCCATCACCCCGTCATCGCACGCGACCACCAGCAGGGCGTGATCGATCCCGCCCACGCCCGCGAGCATATTGGAAAGAAACTTCTCGTGGCCGGGCACGTCGATAAAGCCCAGCACGCGACCGTCGGGCTGCGGCCAGTAGGCGTAACCCAGGTCAATGGTCATGCCGCGCTTTTTCTCTTCCGGCAGGCGATCGGCATTCACGCCCGTAATGGCCTGCAATAACGTGGTTTTGCCGTGGTCAACGTGACCGGCGGTGGCAATAATCATTTCAACATCATCTCCAGAAACCGCACTTCATCTTCCAGACAGCGTAAATCCAGCCACATGCGCCCGTCACCGATCCGGCCAATCACCGGCGTCGGTAATGCGCGCCAGCGCGCCGACAGCGCCTCAAGCTGGCTTCCGCGTCCGTCGCGCGGGGTGAACGTCAGCGCTTCGCTCGGTAACCTGTCCACCGGCAGCGAGCCGCTGCCAATTTGCGACAGGCAAGGCTCGATACGAACTTCAAACTCAGGGTAATGAGGAGCAACCTGCGGCAGTAGCGCTTCCGCCTGCGCGCGAACAGAGGCCGCATCACGGCTCAGCAAACGCAACGTGGGCAGGCGGTCAGCCAGTTTCTCCGGGTGGAGATAGAGCCGCAGCGTGGCTTCCAGCGCGGCCAGCGTCATTTTATCGGCACGCAGGGCGCGCTTCAGCGGATGCTGCTGTAGCTGCGCAATCAGCTCGCGCCTGCCGACGATAATACCCGCCTGCGGCCCGCCCAGCAGTTTATCGCCAGAGAAACTGACCAGGCTTACGCCCGCGGCAACCATTTCCTGCACCATTGGCTCTTTTGGCAGACCATACTGGCGCATATCCACCAGCGACCCACTGCCAAGATCGGCAATCACCGGCACGTTTAGCTCGCGCCCGATGGCGGCCAGTTCAGCCTCTTCCACCGTTTTGGTGAAACCCTCAATGTGGTAATTGCTGGTATGCACTTTCATCAGCAGGGCGGTGTTTTCATTCACCGCCGTGCGATAATCTTTTGCATGGGTACGGTTGGTTGTGCCCACTTCATGCAGCGTGCAGCCCGCCTGGCGCATGACATCCGGAATACGAAACGCCCCGCCGATCTCCACCAGCTCGCCGCGAGAGACGACAACCTCTTTTCCGCTCGCGGTGGCCGCCAGCATTAATAGCACCGCCGCCGCGTTGTTATTCACAATGCAGGCATCTTCCGCGCCGGTGATCTGGCAGAGAAGATCCGCCAGCGCGCGATCGCGATGTCCGCGCCCGGCGCCGTCCAGATCGTACTCCAGCGTCACCGGCGAGCGCATGGCCCGGGTGACGGCCTCTATTGCCTCTTCTGCCTGCTGTGCCCGGCCCAGATTGGTGTGCAGAACCGTGCCTGTCAGGTTAATAACCGGGCGCAACGCGCTTTGCGCGTGCTTGCTCAACCTCCTTTCAACTTCCTGCGCCCATGCCTCGCACCAGCCGGGTAGCGCGTTCTCAGCCTGAATATGGCGACGCGCATCGTCCTGAAGCTGGCGTAGCATGTCGACCGTTGCAGTATGGCCAAACTGCTCCAGCACCGCAGTGATGCGCGGGTCACGAAGCAGACGATCGGTAGCGGGGATCTGGCTGTAGAGGGAATGATGAGTAGTCATGAATGCGCCTGGCGAGTAAATATCTTCCCCCCTCCCGACGGGAGAGGGAGTTAACATGTGGGGGGATTGTACCGCCTCCCGCCAGGAAGTGTTATAACCCGCATCAAGCCTTTGGTGGTTCAGTCCGGGCGAAACTTTCGCGCTGGAAGAGCGTCTCCGCCAGTTTGACCAGCAGCGGACGATCCACGCACCAGCCCGGCGAGACGCGGCGGAAATTGAGGTAGCCGATGGCGCAGGCGATGGCGATCGTCGCCAGATTCAGGCTATCGCTCTGAATTTTCCCGTCGCGGATCAGCTGTTCGCACATATCCAGGCTGCGGCTGATTTTTTCGCGCTGGCGCAGCAGCTCATTTTCTGACTGCTGGGCGGCGGGCCTTGCCTGCTCGCGTACGGACGTTAATGCCGCATCCATAATGCCATCCGCCAGGGCTTCAATTTGCTTCATCGCCAGCGCTGCTTTTGGATCCGCCGGCAGCATGGCCGGCGCAACGCCAAGCAGCTCGATGTACTCCGCAATGATCGGGGAATCAAACCAGTAGTCGCCCTCGTTCGTTACCAGCGCCGGGACTTTCCCCAGCGGGTTGTACTGCGCAACGCCGTTCTCTGCGTTGTAAGGTTGTTCATTTACGAATTCAAATTCAATCCCTTTCTCCAGCAGGAGAATCGAAATCTTACGCACGAAAGGACTTGTATAACTGCCGATGAGTTTCATTGCTTATCCTTAATGCCCACAAAGAGGTCAGTATGGATCAAGCCGTGGAAAAAGGCAGGTGTGCGTATCGCATTCCTGTCGTGAGGGGATACGGGAGAAATCTGCATAAAAATATTTTGTGAATCAAATCACAATCTGAAAACAAACAGCCAACTTAACATTGTGATATTAATCACAAAAACCCGCCCATTTTGGCGTAATTCTGAACGATGTATTTTTTTTACACACTCATTATGTGATCGCGATCACTTCATTAATGTCCTCACCCCCTACATTCATGTGATTCAGATCACACAAAATTTCGCTGTCTGGACAGTTGAACGATTCAGTGCCAGATTTCACAGCATCAGAACAGGGCCCGGCTACCTCTGCCGCCGCACATTAACGATAAACCTCGGGCCACAAGCCTAAGCGTAAACATAAGAAGGGGTGTTTTATGTCATCCGATTTCAAGATCAAAGTGCAAAGCTTTGGTCGTTTCCTCAGCAACATGGTGATGCCAAATATCGGCGCGTTTATCGCGTGGGGTATTATCACCGCATTATTTATTCCGACAGGGTGGTTGCCTAACGAAACGCTGGCGAAACTTGTTGGCCCAATGATTACGTACCTGCTGCCGCTGCTCATCGGTTATACCGGTGGTCGTCTGGTGGGCGGTGACCGTGGTGGCGTCGTGGGTGCCATCACAACCATGGGGGTGATCGTCGGTGCGGATATGCCGATGTTCCTCGGTGCGATGATTGCCGGTCCTCTGGGCGGCTGGGCGATTAAGAAATTTGACGTCTGGGTTGATGGCAAGATCAAATCCGGCTTCGAAATGCTGGTGAACAACTTCTCCGCGGGCATCATCGGGATGATCCTCGCGATTCTGGCGTTCCTCGGCATTGGCCCGGCGGTTGAAGTGCTCTCCAAACTGCTGGCTGCGGGCGTTAACTTCATGGTGGCGCATGACATGCTGCCGCTGGCGTCAATCTTCGTTGAACCGGCGAAAATCCTGTTCCTGAACAACGCCATCAACCATGGTATCTTCTCACCGCTGGGGATTCAGCAGTCACACGATCTCGGCAAGTCCATCTTCTTCCTGATTGAAGCGAACCCGGGTCCGGGTATGGGCGTTCTGCTGGCATACATGTTCTTTGGTCGCGGCAGCGCGAAACAGTCTGCTGGCGGCGCGGCGATCATTCACTTCCTGGGCGGTATTCACGAAATTTACTTCCCGTATGTACTGATGAACCCACGTCTGATCCTGGCCGTTATCCTTGGCGGTATGACCGGCGTGTTCACCCTGAGTGTACTGGGCGGTGGTCTGGTGTCTCCTGCTTCTCCGGGCTCTATCCTGGCGGTGCTGGCGATGACCCCGAAAGGCGCCTACTTCGCGAACATCGCGGCGATCTGTGCGGCCATGGCGGTCTCCTTCGTGGCCTCCGCTATCCTGCTGAAAACCAGCAAGGTGAAAGAAGACGACGATATCGAAGCGGCAACCCGTCGTATGCATGACATGAAAGCCGAATCCAAAGGCGCAACGCCGCTGGCGGCAGGCGATGTCTCTAACGACCTGAGCCACGTTCGTAAAATCATCGTTGCCTGCGATGCCGGTATGGGCTCCAGCGCAATGGGTGCGGGCGTGCTGCGTAAGAAAGTGCAGGATGCGGGTCTGACCAACATCTCCGTCACCAACAGCGCGATTAACAGCCTGCCGCCGGACGTTGACCTGGTGATCACGCACCGCGATCTGACCGAACGCGCTATGCGTCAGGTACCGCAGGCGCAGCACATTTCCCTGACCAACTTCCTCGACAGCGGCCTGTACACGAGCCTGACCGAACGTCTGGTGGCGGCGCAGCGCCATGAAGATAACGAAGTGAAAGTACGTACCAGCCTGCAAGACAGCTTCGACGAGAGCAACGCGCATCTGTTCAAACTGGGCGCAGAAAACATCTTCCTTGGCCGCACGGCGACCAATAAAGAAGAGGCCATTCGCTTCGCCGGTGAGCAGCTGGTGAAAGGTGGCTACGTTCAGCCGGAATACGTTGAGGCGATGCTGGAGCGTGAAAAGCTGACCCCAACCTACCTGGGTGAATCCATCGCGGTTCCACACGGTACGGTGGAAGCCAAAGACCGCGTGCTGAAAACCGGCGTGGTGTTCTGTCAGTATCCTGATGGCGTGCGCTTCGGTGAAGAAGAGGACGACATCGCCCGTCTGGTGATTGGTATCGCCGCTCGCAACAACGAGCATATCCAGGTGATTACCAGCCTGACCAACGCGCTGGATGACGAAACGGTTATTGAGCGTCTGGCCAACACCACCAGCGTTGAAGAAGTTCTGGCCCTGCTTAACAAATAACGGTACTCCTCCCTCTCCCCCCGGGGAGAGGGCTAGGGTGAGGGGAAAACGTTCCTCACCCCAGCCCTCTCGGGTAAAAACATTGATGAAGGTTAACACTATGAAAGCATTACATTTTGGCGCAGGTAATATTGGTCGTGGCTTTATCGGTAAACTGCTGGCAGACGCGGGTATTACCCTGACATTCGCCGATGTGAATCAGGTGGTTCTGGATGCCCTGAATGCCCGTCATAGCTATCAGGTTCACGTGGTGGGTGAAAACGAACAGGTTGAAACGGTCTCTGGCGTCAACGCGGTAAGCAGCATTGGCGACGATGTTATCGATCTTATTGCCAGCGTTGATCTGGTCACCACCGCCGTGGGTCCGGTGGTGCTTGAGCGTATCGCCCCGGCGGTCGCGAAAGGCCTGGCGAAGCGTAAAGCACAGGGCGTTGAAACGCCGCTGAACATCATCGCCTGTGAAAACATGGTGCGCGGCACCACGCAGCTGAAAGGCCACGTTCTGGCCGCTGTGGCTGATGAAGATAAAGCCTGGGTTGAAGCGCACGTAGGTTTTGTTGATTCCGCCGTTGACCGCATCGTTCCGCCGTCAGCATCCGCCACCAACAACCCGCTGGAAGTGACGGTGGAAACCTTCAGCGAGTGGATCGTTGATAAAACCCAGTTTAAGGGCGCGCTGCCGACCATTCCGGGAATGGAATTAACCGATAACCTGATGGCATTTGTCGAACGTAAACTCTTCACGCTGAACACCGGGCATGCTATAACCGCGTACCTCGGAAAATTGGCCGGTCATCAGACCATTCGTGACGCGATCCTCGATGAGAACATCCGTGCGGTGGTCAAAGGGGCAATGGAAGAGAGCGGCGCGGTGCTGATCAAACGCTACGGTTTTGATGCTGATAAACACGCAGCATACATCCAGAAAATCCTCGGTCGTTTTGAAAACCCGTATCTGAAAGATGACGTTGAGCGCGTGGGTCGTCAGCCGCTGCGTAAACTGAGCGCGGGCGATCGCCTGATTAAACCGCTGCTGGGCACGCTGGAATACGGCCTGCCGCACGCTAACCTGGTGAAGGGAATCGCTGCCGCAATGCACTACCGCAGCGAGCAGGACCCGCAGGCAATTGAGCTGGCTCAGCTGATTGATGACAAAGGCGCGCAAGCTGCGCTGGCGCAGATCTCCGGTCTGGATGCCAACAGTGACGTAGTTGCGGAGGCGGTCAGCGCATACAACGCAACCAAATGATGCAGAGTCCGGCGCAGGTGAGCCTGCGCCCGAATAACAGATTGTCAGATATGCAGGCAATAATGGAACAAACCCAGGCCTTTGAAAATCGTGTGCTTGAGCGTCTGAATGCTGGCAAAACCGTACGAAGTTTCCTGATTACCGCCGTCGAGCTGTTAACCGAGGCGGTAAACATTCTGGTGCTTCAGGTGTTTCGCAAAGACGACTACGCGGTAAAGTACGCTGTAGAACCGTTACTGGACGGAGACGGACCGCTGGGCGATTTATCGGTACGGCTGAAGCTGATTTACGGTCTCGGCGTGCTGAACCGTCAGGAGTATGAAGACGCCGAGCTGTTAATGGCGCTGCGCGAAGAGCTCAATCATGACGGCAATGAGTACACCTTTACCGATGATGAGATACTGGGGCCCTTCGGCGAACTGCACTGCGTATCCGCGCTCCCTCCCGCACCTCAGTTTGATAACAGCGACCCAGAGCTGTACGCGATGCAAAAGCTGCGTTATCAACAGGTTGTCCGCTCCACCATGGTGCTTTCCCTGACTGAGCTGATTTCTAAAATCAGCTTAAAAAAAGCGTTTCAGAAGTAAGCCCGCACACATTGGTGTATCCTTCCCTGTAAATTCCCCGTTTTCAGAGTTATTTGTCATGAAAGAAGTCGAAAAGAACGAAATTAAACGCCTGAGCGACCGTCTGGATATGATCCGCCATCAGATGGCTGGCCTCTCCCTTGTTGATTCCGCCGAGAAATATGCCGAGCTGGAAAAAGAGTCCGTGAAGCTGGAGGCGGAAATTGAACGCCTGCGCGAAGTGAAAGGCCAGAAGCTGAGTAAAGAAGCGCAGAAGCTGATGAACATGCCGCATCGCCGCGCGATCACCAAAAAAGAGCAGGCCGATATGGGCAAGCTGAAGAAAAGCGTCCGTGGCCTGGTGGTGGTGCACCCGATGACCGAGCTTGGCCGCGAAATGGGCCTGAAAGAGATGACGGGTTTTTGTAAGACCGCGTTCTGATCGTCCTCCCCTGCCGCTGCGGCAGGGGAAACTCAGTTGTAAATCAGGTTAAACGTGGCCATCGCATCCGCTTTTCCCGCCGTCACGTTCGCTTCCGTCTGAATGTAATGCGCATCAAACCAGAAGGTTTGCGTCTGGTTATCCCCTACTTGCCCAAGCGCTGACACCTGCGGGGTGTTCCACGGTACCACCTGCCCCTGAACCGAACCGGTATTGTCACCGTAAAGCAGTTCGATCCCGACACCGCTGGCGCTATCCTCCTGCTTCGTCAACGCCAGCGCCCGATCGTTGCCCGGCGTGGTATCGCCAAAGAAACCCATCTTAACCGCCGTGTTATTTTCGCAAGTCACCGGAATGCTGAAGCGTCCGCCCCCGGCGCGGGAGCCGATGCCGTGAAATTCACGCTGGCTCACGCTCCCCATGGGAACAAGAATGCTGCGAGAGCCCACTGAACAGCTGGTACGCCTGACGGTGAAGCTGGCGAGATGAATCTGTACTGGTGTCGCCACGTTGGTGGCGCTGGCTTGATTTTCTCCCGCCTGCAATATCAGCGATCCGACATTTTGCTCCTGGGAGTTGGCGTTATCGTCAGGCATGGGGCTGGTCGTCGGGATTTTGTAAAACACCACCCAGAACTGCAATTTATACGTTGGGGCGCTGGCAAAGGCAGGATTCTGTGAGGCATCACAGATACGCCGGGACTCTTTGCCATTCACCTGACTTGTGCCGTCAATATAGCGTACCGCATCGGCGCCGCAGTACTGCTGTTCCCGGAACCCCAGCGCGTAGCCGATGCCGTCGATCTGAGTTTTATAGACGTGACGTGACGCGCCGTCTTCCCCCACCACGGTGCCGACGGGGTTATCCAGCTCGACAAAGCCGATACTACGCCAGGCGTCATTCCCGCCATCACAGCTGTAGAAATCCGCCCCGGTAGACTGTATCGGCGCAGATATCGGCGTCCAGTCAGCCGTGCCGGGCGCATACCCAATGGCATAAGGCACCTGAACGACCCACTGATCGCGCGTGGTGCGGCAGGTTGAAGTCTGGGCATGGGCATGAAAACTCAGCATGCCAAAAAGCGAAAGAAGGCTCAGATAGAAAACCCATTGAATAAAGTGACGCATGATATTCCTCTAGTGGCACTCAAGAGACAGCGTAGCGATGCCGGGGGCCATATGAGCTTTCCCCAGTCTGAAAGGTGTCTGGCATTGCTGCTGCTCCCCGTTTTCATACCAGGTGACGCGCAGGGTGCCGCGCTCGGGTACTCCGCTCAGGTAGGCCTGACCGCCGTCAGCGACCATGCTTCGGTTTGCAGAATGGCGGTTCTGCTCCACCACTTCAGCCTGCGCGCCAAACGGCAACGGTTCACCGTGGTAGCGCAGGGAAAACAGAACGCGATAACCAATGTGGGTTTTGTAATTGGCCAGCACCACCGCGCCGCTGGTGGGAATGAGCGTCAGACCGCTCTGCTCAACGTCGACGTTCTCACCCAGCGTCGCCGTATCAAGGCTGACGGTATTTTTGCGATACGCCGAGAGCGTTGGCATGACCGCATAGCCGCGGCTGTCGGTATGGATCCCGTTGTAACCCTCCGGCTCAACGTTCGCCGCACCGGGCACGCGCAGCAGGGCGACGGCATCGCCCAGCGGCTCGCTAAGCGTGACGCCATACTGCGTGGCGATAACGCCTCCGGCGAGTCCGAGGCTCGCGTTGCTACCGCTTCGGCTGTGGTCATAACCGAGGCTGACGTTGCCGTAGCCACCGTTGTATTGCAGCGCCAGGCTGGTACTGTCGGCTTGTCCCTCCCTGGCCTTACTCTGCTGAACGCTGTAATTAAGGTTGCGATTCGCCAGCGCGCTGCCGTTGAGAGACATCTGCTGCGTGGTCATTCCACGATTGTTGTGGTTGATGAAGTAACTGACCGAGCTGTCCGGTAACCAGTGGCCAAGCGGAACATTGACGTTAAACGACACGGTGCGATCGGGATGCTGCTCACGCGCTGAGTCGGTGTAATCATATCCCGCGCCCCAGGAAATGCCCCGCCAGCTGGTGTACCAGCCAATGTGGATGGTTTTATCCTGCCCGGAAGTATGCCAGTAATCCTGCATCCATGCCGAGACGCTGAGGCTGCCGAACTGACCCAGCGTCTGTGAAAAGGTGACCTGCGAGCGGCTACGGCGATTATTGAGTTGCAGCTGTTGGCTGTCAGACTGATTCAGTTCACTAAATTCATAGTAATTGCGCGAGGCATAGCGATAACTCGCCAGGTTGAAGGCGGTGCCGGTAGCGCTGAAATCTTTCTGATACTGAATGCGCCACGCCTGCCCTATCGCGTTTTTGCCGCCGGGTAAATGGCTTTTTGCCAGCGTATCGTCAATGCCCAGCGAGCCAAATGCGCCAAACCCTCTGCCTATGCCAATTGCACCGGCCTGGTAGTTGCTCGCCGTACGAAAGCCGCCATACACCGTCATCCTGGAGAGCAGACCGTAGAAAAAAGCGCCTTCAACAAACTCAGGCGAACGCGCATCGCCGGAACCGGAGTGAAATCGTCCTGCATTGAGACTGTATTTCAGGCTGCCCTGGCGTCGCATAAACGGCACCGCAGAATAGGGTTGGGTAAAGACGCGCGTTGAGCCGTCACTTTCCGTGACCGTAACCTGTAGATCGCCGCTTTGTGCGCCGGGGAACAGATCGTTAATGATAAATGGCCCGGCGGCCACCCAGGTTTCATAGATCACATAGCCATTTTGCGAAACGGAGACTTTAGCGAAGCTGTGTGCAACGCCGCGGATGGTTGGTGCGAAGCCGCGCTGGCTGTCGGGTAACATGCTCTCGCTGGACGAGAGCTGAACCCCGCGAAACGCCACGCTATCGAAGACGTCGCCTGCGGTCCAGGCATCGCCGATCCGTAGCTGGCTGTTAAGACGGCGAATATCCCGGCTCAGCCAGCTACTTTGCGACTGAAAATGGTTGCCGCCCGCGTCGCTGTGGCTCCAGGCCGAAGTGTTGCGCAACCGCCACGCCCCCAGATTGATGCCGTTACGCAGGCTCAGATAGCTGGATGTCGTGACCCCGCTCTGATGACGGGCCTGACCGCCCGACAGACTGTAATCAGTAAATGCCGCCGGGATACCATCGTCCCACTGCGACTGCGGCACGTAGCCACGGCTGCGGTGTTTCATCGCCGCCTGCGGCAGGTTGAGAAAAAGGCGCTGTTGGTTGAAATCATAGGAGGTTCGCGCTGCCGGAATAAAATCCTCGAGGTGCGTGAACGTTTCTCCCTCCTGCAACCGGGAGAATGCAGGAATGGCCCCTACATTTACTCTAAGCGCTTCCAGCAGCGATACGCTAAAAACGGGTTGCAGGCTGCCTTTCTCATTGACGAAGGTGATCTCCTGATGCCGCTCCTCGCGTCCGTTAATCTCCAGCGTCACGAGCCAGGTGCCTGGCATCTGCCCGCCCTTTTCAGAGAAATAGTGCAGATCCGCCGTTTTCTGTTCAGTAGAGGAAAGCTCCAGCGCGGCGGGATCAAAGTAATCCTCGGCCATCCCCGCACGGCTGAAGCTAAGCAGCAACACTGAAAGCGGCGCGTAACGAAACAGGCGAAAAGGCATGATCTTAAAGAGGCTGGGTGTGGGTGGCGGTGATGGCACCAAAATCATTAATAGCCGACCAGCTTACGCCCCCGGAGGCGGACACAGGCCATTCACGGGTTTCCCCTGGACCGATCATGCCCGGCTGCTCAATTTTATGCCCGCCAACGGTCAGCCGATAAAAAGAGACGTAGTATGGCGTCGGGTTAGCGGCCTTAAGCCCTTTTCCCGTCCGCGAAAACGTTATTTTCTGCCAGGCAGTTGCAGCGTCCCCTTTCAGATTGTCCGGGCGGTAGAAAATTTTAAATTTCGATTTAACGTTAACTTGTAATTCGTTGCTGCTCTCTTTTGGCTTTGGCGCAATCGCTTTAATATCGAGCCAGAATACAGATTCACGATCTGTGGGCAGCGGAGCGCCGGTATATTGAATACGCAGCGTATTGGTCTGCTCCGGATCAAGTCTGAACAGAGGTGGCGTGACAATAAATGGCGCAGCGTTATTTTTACCCTGCCCATCCCCTTCAACCCACGACTGAATAAGATAGGGAACCGCACTTTCCATATTAGAAACAGAAAATGCCACCTCCTTGCTGTGTTGTGGGTATACGATCCGTGTTCCCCCCATTACAACGCCAGCGGAAACTGACGCAGAACTAACCATTAATGCAGTGAGCATAATATACGATAAACGTTTCATCATTATTATCTCTGGAGGTGGCTGACAGTGAAATCAGTTATAAACCATCAGGAAGTTAGAAACGGCGTTAACATCGCCGGCGTTGATTTCTGTGCCATCTTTGTCAAGTGCGGCATAGAAAGTTAATTCAGCATTGCCTTCATCATCCGGTGCGGTTGTTTCAGATACCGTACCCGGTTTAATCGCGGTGCTGCGATCGCTGTTATAAAGCTTCACGCCGACACCCGTCGCCATACCTTCACCTGGCGTAACCTGAAGCAGTGTGTCATTCACCGTATCTTTGGTTCCGTCAAACAGTACCGCAACCGATTCAACCGTCTCCGGGCAGTTTTCCACGTTGATTTTGAACTCGCGCGGCGTCGTTTCGTTGTGATCGTCAAAGTAGCTTTTTGCCCACGCCCCAAGGTCTACCGTTTTGTTTTTAGAGGCCGGAGTAATATCACAGGAAATAAGGGTAATCTTCCCGGTAAAATTGATCACCCCGCCCGTACTTTGCGAACCCGCACCGGTATCCAGAGAAGCATTAACGCCAGAATCACTGCTTGCCAGTACCGATTGAGAAGATAACAGCAGCCCCGCCGCGGCAATCGCCAGCGCCACATTTTTGATTTTCATTTGGAACACTTTCCCCTCTGTAAATTAAACAGATATAGACTTGTTGTACCAGGTACAATAACCGCTATAAGGATTTAAAAACGCCACCGAAAGGGTTTTAGCAGAATGGGTGACGCGACCTTATAGAATAAAGCAGGGTCGGTAATGCTGCCAACTTACTGATTTAGTGTATGATGGTGATTTTAAGGTGCTTGCGTGGCTTCCATTTCCATCAGATGTCC
>NZ_JBMKIC010000037.1:0-46271 GCF_049238665.1 Enterobacter cloacae complex sp. IR5450 | reverse complement strand
GGGGTCTCCCCATGTGAGAGTAGGGAACTGCCAGGCATCAAACAAGTGAAGAGGCCATCCGCAAGGATGGCCTTTTTGCGTTTCTACACCTGCTTCCTTTCCATAAACAAATCACCTATCCCCCCATATATACGGTAAACTATCCCGGTTTTTGCATCAGGATAGCGTCTATGAATCACTCCCTTAAGCCCTGGAATACCTTTGGTATTCAACGGAATGCTAATCAAATTGTACGTGCCGAAAGTGCTCAGCAGTTGCTGAATGCATGGCAAAACGCAACAGGAAACGGTGAACCCGTACTTATTCTGGGCGAAGGAAGTAATGTCCTGTTTCTCGATGATTTTGCGGGGACGGTAATCGTCAATCGCATCATGGGGATTGAGTGTAAAGAGAGCGCTGAAAGCTGGCATTTACACGTGGGTGCTGGCGAGAACTGGCACCATCTGGTGCAATATACCCTTGAAAAAGGGATGCCCGGACTGGAAAACCTGGCCCTGATCCCGGGCTGTGCAGGATCATCTCCTATTCAAAACATCGGTGCCTACGGCATCGAACTGAAACACGTCTGCGAATATGTCGATTGCATCGAACTCGCGACCGGAACGGCGAAGCGCCTGACCGCAGAGCAGTGCCGCTTTGGTTATCGCGACAGCATTTTCAAGCACGATTATCAGGATCGTTTCGTCATTGTGGCCGTTGGTCTGCGCCTGGCGAAAGCCTGGAAACCCGTTCTGACTTACGGCGATCTGACCCGTCTTGACCCGGCTACCGTCACACCGCGTGAGGTATTTGATTCCGTATGCCACATGCGCATGACCAAGCTCCCGGACCCGAAAGTCAACGGAAATGCGGGCAGTTTCTTCAAAAACCCGGTGATCAGCAGCGAAAATGCAAAAGCATTTCTCGCTGGCTGGCCAACGGCCCCGCATTATCCTCAGGCGGATGGCAGCGTGAAGCTGGCCGCAGGCTGGCTTATCGATCAGTGTGAATTAAAAGGTACTACTCTTGGTGGCGCTGCTGTTCATCGTCAGCAGGCGCTGGTACTGATCAACCAGTCCAACGCGACAAGTGAGGATGTCGTCAACCTGGCGCACCATGTTCGTCAGCGCGTGGGCGAAAAATTCAACGTCTGGCTGGAGCCTGAAGTTCGCTTTATTGGCCGAACGGGCGAAGTGAATGCCGTGGAGACCATTGCGTGAAGGACAATACTATTCCGTTAACTCTCATCGGTATCCTTGCTGATGGCGAGTTTCATTCTGGCGAGCAGCTGGGCGAACAGCTGGGCATGAGCCGCGCTGCCATCAATAAACATATTCAAACGCTCCGCGACTGGGGCGTGGATGTGTTTACGGTGCCGGGAAAAGGCTACAGCCTGCCGGAACCGATCCAGTTACTGAATGAAGAGATCATCCGCAGCCAGATTGGGCACGGTAACGTCGCGGTATTGCCGGTCATTGATTCGACGAACCAGTATCTGCTGGATCGCCTGAGCGAGCTGAAATCCGGTGATGCCTGCGTTGCCGAGTACCAACAGGCAGGACGTGGCCGCCGGGGGCGTAAGTGGTTCTCACCATTTGGCGCCAACCTCTACCTTTCCATGTACTGGAGGCTTGAACAGGGGCCAGCTGCGGCCATCGGGCTGAGCCTGGTCATCGGCATTGTGATGGCAGAGGTGCTGCACGATCTGGGTGCCGATCAGGTGCGGGTAAAATGGCCCAACGATCTGTATCTCAACGATCGGAAGCTGGCGGGGATCCTGGTCGAACTGACGGGAAAAACAGGCGATGCCGCACAGATCGTTATTGGAGCGGGGCTGAACATGGTGATGCGAAACGTGCAGAACGATGTCGTGAACCAGGCCTGGACCAACCTACAGGAAGCGGGGATCACCATCGATCGCAATACGCTTGCCGTCCGCATGATCAATGAGTTGCGTAGTTCGCTGACGCTCTTTGAACAGGAGGGGTTAGCGCCATTCCTGTCCCGCTGGGAAAAGCTGGATAACTTTATTAACCGACCGGTGAAGCTGCTGATTGGGGATAAAGAGATTTACGGCACATCACGCGGCATTGACGCGCAGGGTGCGTTGCTTCTTGAACAGGATGGTGTGATTAAGCCCTGGGTGGGCGGTGAAATTTCGTTACGAAGTGCAGAGTAACCCTCTCCCCACAGGGGAGAGGGTGTAGCAGCTCATCACTGCGGATACGGCACCCAATCCCCGGCATTCAGTCGGACATAAGGCTTATTCTGATACTGGATCACCACCGCATTGGCGTTTTCCGATACCTCCGCCGTCTGCGGCAGCCCGCTGGTGAGCTGATCCCAGTTCACGCTATCTTCCACAAACAGCTTACCGTCTACTGCGCGAGCGACCAGTTCCGAGATAGCCAGATAGCTGCTTGGCTGGGTGATCTCAACTGGAGCTCCCTGATGCGGCGCCTTCATGCCAAAGAACTTAATCCCGGCCGGAACGTTAGTGATGGACGGGCTTGGGATATCGCGCAGACCAGACACCTGCATCCTGTCGCCTTTCAACGCTCCCCCATGTTCCGGTACTATCACCACCATCACTTTGCGGCCTGATTTTTCCAGCTCGTTGAAGAACGCGTTCAGCTCGTCAAAGAACTTCTGCGCACGGGCCTTATAATCGGCCGTTTTACTCACGCCGGGATAATGGTTCCCGTCGTGCAGCGGCAGCGTGTTATAGAACGTCGCACTACGTGTCCCTTCCTCTTTGCCGACGGTATCTAACCAGCGCTGAAGCACGGCGGTATCGTCATACACCGGCGAGCCATCAAAGCCCAGCAACGTAACCGGCAGCCCTTTCTGGTCCATCAGCGGGGCCTGCATGCCACCCTGTTCACGTACTTCTTTCAGGAAGTTACCGAACTGACCGTTATGACCCATCATCAGGTGCTGGGTAAAGCCCAGTTTTGCCAGGTTATCAAACAGATAACACTGGTTAGCTGCCGGCTGGTAGAGGTTCTTATGCGAAGGCTGTCCGCAGCTGGCGCGCAGCAGGCGGATAGCCGCCGGGCCGCTGTACGACGTGGCCGAGTTGAAGTCCTTGAACTGAATATCGAAATGCGACCACAGCGGGTGCGACATCAAACCAGCCGCGTCAACGTCAGCCCAGGACAGAGAACAGATGTTAATGACCAGCAGCTCAAACGGCTGAGCATCGGCAGGCAGCGCGTCCGGGAATTTCGTCTGACGCTTATCTTCCGCAGCGTAAAAACTGGAGAGCCACGCGTTCAGGTTCGTGGATGTCGGCGGTGCAGTCTGCGCTGGAATATCCCCAACCACAGGCGTATCCCCTGCTGTCGCGACGGTCGCGGCGGCGGAACCGCCCGTGGTGGTCACGGTTGTCGTCGGCTGACCGGCTGGCCACAGCGAGAAGCTCGGGCCCGTCAGCGTCAGGACGTTAAGCCAGATCATAATCGCGACGACAAACACCGTCACCCGGATCCACTGAGACAGGAACAGCCAGGCGACCAGCAGGACAAATACCGCGCCAATCATCTGCCAGTTAATAAAGCGCTCAACCAGATCGAGCATATAGTCCGCACTGAAACCTGCGACCTGGGAGCCCTGGCTCATGATGCTTTCAGGGCCGGGCAGCCAGGTATCATGCCAGAACAGGGCGAAACTGATGGGGATAGCGACCCAGTGACGTATACGGTGCAGCCTGAGGTTCGGGATTGGCATCAGCAGGAATGCCATAAACACCAGGTTAAGCAGAGGGTGGAAATTAAGATAGCCTGCCCACAGCAGACCAAACTTCACCAGAAAGTAGAAATTCCAGCCGGACAGGCCGCGCCAGTATTGCCAGAGTGGCGATGGCGCTGAAGAGGTATAGGTAGAATTAGTCATGTTTTCGGTTTGCCTTGACGTTCGGAGCGCGACTCAGTGTTCCGGCGGGTTTAATATAGCGAGGTTTGACGAACAGTAATCTGACCGCATCGCGAATACGGCGCAGGGAATGGCGTGCATAGTAGCCAAGCGGCAAAAAAATCAGCGCGCACAGAACAACCAGTTGGATGATATCGCTGATATTCATAATGGCGCGCTCTCCTTGTTCTCATCCAGTAAGCGTAGCGGCTCAGGTACCCGACGCCAGACATGCCCGTCATGTTTCGCGTTCAGAACCGGTTTGGCACCGCTTGTCACAGGCAACGGTTTCGCCCACTTTTCAGGAGCCAGGGCACGCATCTGGACAAGCTCAGCGCTGATCAAATTATCTTCAAACCAGACCATGCGGTTCGAGAAGATATCCCCGGTAGGAAGCGGGAAGATATGGTTAAGCGCCGTATCCAGATCGTTCACCCGGCAGAAGGAGAGGAACAGCACCAGGCGGTTATCGCCAATGGTCATGATATCCCCGATACGGTTAGGGCGGCACAGAGTAAGCGCCTGCTCAACGCGAATACCCGGCACGGGGCGCAGGGCAACCATCACCCCTTTTCCGTCTGCCGGTAACAGCGTATTGCTCATCATGTTGCCCACCGCATCGCAGAAGGTGTCCCATTTCTGGTAGCCGCGCAGTTTCATCGGCTGCGTCATTGAAAGCAGGGTGCTGATATCTTCCGGAACATGTCGATTAAACTGCTGGCCCTGGATGCTTTCGATCAGCGTCAGACAGCGCGACAGGGGAGCATTCCACGGGATGACCATATTCGCGCCGCAGCCCAGTAATAAGCGCTCATCGGTGGCGCGCAGGCTGGTATTATTTTCACGCACCACAATTTTTAACGCGCTGCCGCGCTGGCGACGTAATGTGTGAATGTGCCTTGCCAGCGTTTCGATTTGGTTATTCTGGATCAACGAGAAAATAATGGTCGCCGCCTGCGTGGTGCGCGCCTCATCAAATAAGGCTTCATTGGTATCGAACAGTGACCAGTGCTCAGACAGTGCAGGCGCACCTTCCAGTACCGCAATATGACTCAGAACGCGTTTTTCATCACTGCGTGGCTGAACTATCGTCTCTTCCTGTTGAGCAAGATGCCACTCATCCCCGACATGTTTGAGGGTAAGTTGTTGTCGGGAGCTCACCCCTTTTTCATTGCACCAGAAAGCCACGTCGTAAAGATGGCTGTCGGTCTGGACACGAATACTGGCCAGGCCATAGAGAGAACGGTATTCACTCATTAAAAGTGAAAAAAGCTTGTCATTATTACTGCCTGGGTTAACAACCAATAAGGTGCAATTTTGATTTTTTGCCCATCTGTTGATTTTTTCCAGCCATTTCAGCAGTTTTTCAGAGGGGATATTTTGCAGGCCGTTATTAGAGCATTTTAGAATCAGTAAATAGTGTTCAGGAACAATAGAACACTGAATATCGCGGGGTAAAAAGTATAGACTGTCAGCCTCCGCAGGCATGGAAAATAATCGTACTGTCTGGGGTCCACGGTCACTGTCGAGCCTGATGATTGACTTCGGCTCTTCGCCCATCGTAATTATGGCCACGCGGGAATCCTTCCCCTGCGCCGCTATCGTCTGGTTTACCAGACTGATGGCATCTTCATTACGATCCGTATTAACCCACCAGACTCCTCCGACTGGCATGTGGCGCAATTCGTCCCATAATGACTGGATGCCAATAGAAAATATGGAGTCCACGGTGTCCCTCTTTTCGTCGAATTTCTATGTCTCTCAGTTTACTAGCGAAAGCGTAGAAATAAACCTAACATTGAAATTAAAGAACATCAGATTTAGCATGTAAATGAAATTTAGTGGGCAGGACGCCTCGCTGCATCTGAATCTTATGATTTTACTCAAAGGGATGAAAAAAGAATGCAAAATAACGAACCCGCAACCCCAGTCGACTCAAGTCTGGGTTACACATTCCAGAACGATTTTTTGGCACTCACGCAGGCTTTTTCTTTGCCTGAAATAGATTACACCGATATTTCCCAGCGGGAACAGTTGGCGGCGGCTATTAAACGTTGGCCGTTATTAGCTGAGTTTGCCCAACAACAATAAGGAAGCCATTGATGGCTGTACTAGGATTACAGGGCGTCCGTGGTGGGGTGGGTACAACTTCCGTTACCGCGGCGCTGGCGTGGTCATTGCAGGTATTAGGTGAATCGGTACTGGTCATTGATGCCTGTTCCGATAATTTGCTGCGCATGTCATTCAATGTCGACTTTACGCATGCAAACGGCTGGGGACGTGCGCTTCTGGACGATAAAGACTGGCGGGATGCGGGTTTGCGTTATACCTCCCAGCTCGATTTGCTTCCCTTTGGTCAATTGACCGAAACCGAGCGCGGGAATGAAGCCGCGTACCAGCGCCTGTTCTCTCGCTTCATCACCGCATTGCAGAGCCTGAAAGAGAGCGGGCACTATCAGTGGATCCTGCTGGACCTGCCGCACGGTGCCGCGTCGCTGACCCGCCAGCTGCTGGCGCAGTGCGACCATGTGCTCTCCATCGCGAACGTAGATGCGAATTGTCATATCCGTCTGCATCAGCAGCCGATGCCTGCCAATGCCCATATTCTGATCAACGATCTGCGCATTGGCAGCCAGATCCAGGACGATCTCTACCAGGTCTGGCTCCAGAGTCAGCGCCGCCTGTTGCCGATGGTGATCCATCGTGACGAAGCGATGGCGGAGTGCCTCGCGTCCAAACAACCCCTCGGGGAGTACCGTAGCGATTCACTGGCGGCGGAAGAGATCCTGACGCTGGCCAACTGGTGTCTGCTGCACTTTGCTAAACGGCCGGAGCCTGCCGGGAGTTCAGTATGAGCCGCCTGACTAACTGGCTGCTCATTCCGCCGGTCAGTTCGCGCTTAAGTGAACGCTACCGCCATTACCGTCATCACGGCGCCTCGTCGCTGAGCGCAGCGCTGGGCTGTTTGTGGATGATTCTGGCGTGGATGTTCATCCCCCTCGAGCATCCCCGCTGGCAACGCATTCGCGCGCGCCACGGTGAACTCTATCCGCATATCAACCCTGACAAGCCGCGTCCGCTGGATCCCGCGCGCTACGCTATTCAGTCCATCTGGCTACTGACGACCTCAACGGGCGCGGAGAAAAAAACGTCCCGCTGGCGCAGCTTCGATCGTGTGCAGAACCTGCGTGAACACTACCACCAGTGGCTTGACCGGCTACCCGACCGGTGGGCGACAAAACGGGTCATTTAGATAACCAAAAAGAGCTCGGGCACCTACACCCGGGCTTGCGGCGTTTTATTCTCGGCGTGGTTGTGGTGTTCTCGCTGATTCTTGCGCTGGTCTGTATTACCCAGCCTTTCAACCCGCTGGCGCAGTTCACCTTCCTGATCCTGCTGTGGGGCGTGGCGCTGCTGGTGCGGCGCATACCAGGGCGTTTTTCTGCCCTGATGCTGATTGTGCTATCGCTGACCGTTTCCTGCCGCTACATCTGGTGGCGATATACCTCAACGCTGAACTGGGACGATCCGGTCAGCCTGGTGTGCGGCTTAGTGCTGCTGTTTGCTGAGACTTACGCCTGGATCGTGCTGGTGCTGGGTTACTTCCAGGTTATCTGGCCGCTGAATCGACAGCCGGTGCCGCTGCCAAAAGACACGACCCAGTGGCCTACGGTGGACCTCTTCGTGCCGACCTACAACGAAGACCTGTCGGTGGTAAAAAACACCATTTACGCCGCGCTGGGTATCGACTGGCCGAAGGATAAAATCAAAATCTGGATCCTCGATGACGGTGGCCGCGCCGAGTTCCGCCAGTTCGCGGACGAAGTGGGGGTAGAGTACATCGCCCGTACCACGCATGAACACGCGAAAGCCGGTAACATCAACAATGCGCTGAAATATGCCAAAGGGGAATTCGTCTCTATTTTCGACTGCGACCACGTGCCAACGCGCTCGTTCCTGCAAATGACCATGGGCTGGTTCCTGAAGGAGAAAGAGCTTGCGATGATGCAGACGCCGCACCACTTCTTCTCACCGGACCCGTTTGAACGTAACCTCGGTCGTTTTCGTAAAACCCCGAACGAGGGCACGCTGTTCTATGGCCTGGTGCAGGACGGGAACGACATGTGGGACGCCACGTTCTTCTGCGGCTCCTGTGCGGTGATCCGCCGGAAACCGCTGGATGAAATTGGCGGGATCGCCGTCGAGACGGTCACGGAAGATGCGCACACCTCGCTGCGTCTGCACCGTCTTGGCTATACCTCCGCCTACATGCGTATTCCTCAGGCGGCGGGGTTGGCCACGGAATCCCTGTCGGCGCACATCGGCCAGCGTATTCGCTGGGCCCGCGGCATGGTGCAAATTTTCAGGCTCGATAACCCGCTGATGGGTAAAGGGCTGAAGCTGGCGCAACGGCTGTGCTACGTCAACGCCATGTTCCACTTCCTGTCGGGTATTCCACGGCTTATCTTTCTCACAGCGCCGCTGGCGTTCCTGCTCCTTCACGCTTACATCATCTATGCGCCTGCGCTGATGATTGCCCTGTTCGTTCTGCCGCACATGATCCACGCCAGCCTGACGAACTCGAAGATTCAGGGGAAATATCGGCACTCCTTCTGGAGTGAAATTTACGAAACGGTGCTGGCCTGGTACATCGCGCCGCCAACCATGGTGGCGCTGATTAACCCGCATAAAGGGAAATTCAACGTCACCGCGAAGGGCGGGCTGGTGGAAGAGGAGTATGTCGACTGGGTGATCTCCCGGCCCTATATCTTCCTGGTGCTGCTGAATATTGTGGGCGTGATTGTTGGGATCTGGCGCTACTTCTACGGCCCGGAAAACGAAATTCTGACGGTCTTCGTGAGTATGGCGTGGGTGTTTTATAACCTGATTATCCTCGGTGGCGCGGTGGCGGTATCGGTGGAGAGCAAGCAGGTTCGCCGCGCGCATCGCGTCGAAATCAGCATGCCAGCGGCCATTGCCCGCGACGATGGACATCTCTTCTCCTGTACCGTACATGACTTTTCGGATGGCGGTCTGGGTATCAAGATCAACGGTCAGGCGAAGGTGCTGGAGGGGCAGAAGGTCAACCTACTGCTTAAGCGCGGCCAGCAGGAGTATGTCTTCCCGACGCAGGTGGTGCGTGTGAGAGGAAATGAAGTGGGTCTGCAACTGATGCCGCTGACCAAAAAACAACACATTGATTTTGTGCAGTGTACGTTTGCCCGCGCGGATACGTGGGCTCTCTGGCAGGACAGCTTCCCTGAGGATAAGCCTCTGGAAAGCCTGCTGGATATTCTTAAGCTGGGGTTCCGTGGCTATCGTCACCTTGCAGAATTTGCCCCGTCGTCGGTGAAATTAATTTTCCGGTCACTTACTTCACTGGTTTCCTGGGTCGTGTCGTTCATTCCGCGTCGACCTGAGCGAGATGAAGCGAAGCAGGCGGACCCGGTTATGGCTCAACAATGATGATAACGCGATGAAAACAAAACTTTCCTGGTTATGTGCAGTGGCAATGGGGATGAGTGCGCTCCCTGCAACAGTGGCTAACGCGGCGCCTGATAACGCAGCGACCACGCCCGCGCCAACGGTGCCTGTCGTCGCGCAAGCGACCGATCCGGTTGTGACGGCCGCGCCGGGGCAGACGGAGAACGTTGTCCCGAATCAGCCGACGACGGGGAATACGCTGCCCGGCGACAACCCGGTGGTTGGGCAGGTCATGCCTGGCGTGCCGGGAGCCAGTGCGCCGGTGGTTGCCGAAAATACGCCGTCGCGTGACGTTAAGCTGACGTTTGCCCAGATCGCGCCTCCTCCGGGCAGTATGGTTCTGCGCGGCATCAACCCAAATGGCGGTATCGAATTCGGTATGCGCAGTGATGAAGTCGTGTCGAAAGCGGTGCTCAACCTGGAATACACCCCATCGCCGTCGTTGCTGCCGGTGCAGTCCCAGCTTAAGGTCTATCTGAATGACGAGCTGATGGACGTCCTGCCCGTCACCAAAGAGCAACTGGGTAAGAAAACCCTGGCTCAGGTGCCGATTAACCCGCTGTTTATCACCGACTTTAACCGCGTGCGTCTGGAGTTTGTCGGCCACTACCGCGATGTCTGTGAAAACCCGGCCAGCAGCACCCTGTGGCTGGATGTCGGGCGTAACTCTTCGCTTCAGATGACCTATCAGCCGCTGGCGTTGAAAAACGATCTCTCCGCCTTCCCGGTGCCGTTCTTCGACCCGCGTGATAACCGTCCGCTGAACCTGCCGATGGTCTTTGCCGGCTCGCCGGATGTGACCGAACAGCTGGCGGCCTCTATCGTGGCATCCTGGTTTGGTTCCCGCTCCGGCTGGCGTGGTCAAAGTTTCCCGGTCATGTACGACAAAATGCCAGACAAAAACGCGATTGTGTTTGCCACCAACGCCAAACGCCCGGCATTCCTGCGTGACCATCCGGAGGTGAAAGCACCCACCATCGAGATGATCAGCCATCCGGACAATCCGTACGTGAAGCTGCTGGTGATCTTCGGCCGTGATGACAAAGATCTGGTGCAGGCGGCGAAGGGCATTGCGCAGGGAAATATCCTGTTCCGCGGTAACAGCGTTGTGGTGGATGAGGTGAAACCGCTGCTGGCGCGTAAGCCTTATGATGCGCCGAACTGGGTACGTACCGACCGGGCAATCACCTTTGGCGAGCTGAAAACCTATGAAGAGCAATTGCAGTCAACCGGGCTTGAACCTTCTCCTGTCAGCCTGTCGCTGAACCTGCCGCCGGATCTCTATCTGCTGCGCACCAACGGCATTGATATCAACCTGAACTACCGTTACACCGCGCCGGCAACCAAAGACAGCTCGCGCATGGATATCAGCCTCAACAACCAGTTCCTGCAATCGTTCAGCCTGACCAGCAGCCAGGAGACAAACCGGTTGATGCTTCGTCTGCCTGTATTGCAGGGGCTGCTGGACGGCAAAACCGATGTGTCGATCCCGGCGCTGAAGCTCGGTGCGGTGAACCAGCTGCGGTTTAACTTCCAGTATATGAACCCCATGCCGGGTGGATCGGTGGAAAACTGTATTACCTTCCAGCCGGTGCAAAACCACGTGGTGATTGGCGATGATTCCACGATCGACTTCTCGAAGTATTACCACTTTATCGCGATGCCGGATCTGCGTGCCTTTGCTAACGCCAGCTTCCCGTTCAGCCGCATGGCTGATCTCTCTGAATCGATTGTCGTGATGCCAAAAGCGGCCAACGAAGGTCAGGTTGCCACGCTGCTGGACACCATGGGCACCGTTGGGGCGCAAACCGGCTTGCCGGCTATCAACGTGACGGTGACGGATGACGGTAGTCAGATCCAGAACAAAGATGCCGATATCATGGTCATCGGCAACATTCCGGACAAGCTGAAAGACGAGAAGCGCGTCGATCTGCTGGTGCAGGCGGCTCAGTCATGGGTCAACACGCCGCTGCGTCAGACCGAGTTCCCGAGCATCATGCCGGACAGCGGCGATCGTCAGGCCAATATCAGGACGACCGTAAGTTCAACGGGTCCGATGGCCGCGATTGTCGGCTTCCAGTCGCCGTATAACGACCAGCGCAGCGTTATCGCCCTGCTGGCGGACAGCCCACGCGGCTATGAGCTGCTCAACACGGCCATGAACGACAGCGGTAAACGGGCAGCAATGTTCGGTTCCGTCTCGGTGATCCGTGAGTCGGGGGTAAACAGCCTGCGCGTGGGGGATGTCTACTACGTCGGTCATCTTCCGTGGTTCGAACGCCTGTGGTACGCCCTGTCTAACCACCCGGTGCTGCTGGCCGTGCTGGCTGCGCTCAGCGTCGTATTGCTGGCGTGGGTACTGTGGCGTCTGCTGCGAATCATCAGCCGTCGTCGTCTTAACCCGGACCATGAGTAAGCGGTGATGAAAATCTTTCGCGGGTGTGTAGTCGCAGCGTTGATGCTGGCGGCGGCGAATCTTCACGCCGCCTGTCGCTGGCCTGCCTGGGAGACGTTCAAGCAGGATTATATTAGCGAAAGTGGGCGGGTCATTGATCCCAGTGACGCGCGCAAAATCACCACCTCCGAAGGGCAAAGCTACGGGCTGTTCTTTGCCCTCGCGGCAAACGATCGCAAGGCGTTCGATCTGCTGCTGGCATGGACGCGCGATAACCTTGCCGAGGGAGATTTAGCCCAACATCTCCCGGCCTGGCTGTGGGGAAAAAAGGACGACGAAACCTGGGCGGTTATCGACCCTAACTCCGCGTCTGATGCCGATATCTGGATTGCCTGGTCGCTGCTGGAAGCCGGGCGGCTGTGGAAAAATCCCGATTACACGCGCACGGGTAAGGCGCTGTTGACGCGCATTGCCAGTGAGGAAGTGGTGAAGGTGCCGGGGCTGGGTTCTATGCTGCTGCCGGGTAAAGTCGGTTTTGCCGAAGAGAGTGTCTGGCGCTTTAACCCCAGCTACCTGCCGCCGCAGCTTGCGAGCTATTTCACTCGTTTTGGCGCGCCGTGGACGACGCTCCGTGAAACTAACCTGCGTCTGCTGCTGGAGACCGCGCCTAAAGGATTTTCCCCGAACTGGGTGAAATACCAAAAAAAGGGCGGCTGGCAGCTGTCGCAGGATGCATCCCTGATCGGCAGCTACGATGCGATTCGCGTCTATCTGTGGGTAGGGATGATGAACGATAACGATCCGCAGAAAGCCCGGCTACTGGCGCGTTTCAAGCCCATGGCGACCACCACGATCAAACAAGGCTTGCCGCCGGAGAAAGTGGATGTAGCAACCGGGAAACGCACCGGAGATGGGCCGGTAGGGTTTTCTGCCTCTCTCCTTCCGTTTTTACAAAACCGGGACGCGCAGGCGGTGCAACGCCAGCACGTCGCCGATCGTTTTCCCGATAACAATGCTTATTACAGCTACGTTCTGACCCTCTTTGGACAAGGGTGGGATCAGCATCGTTTTCGTTTCACCATGCAAGGTGAATTACTACCGGATTGGGGCCAGGAATGCGCACGTTCACACTGAATCTACTCACCTTATCGCTTGGCCTGGCGCTAATGCCCCTGGCCCAGGCCGCCAACTCCCCGCAGCAGAGACAGCTGCTGGAACAGGTCCGTCTGGGGGAATCCACCCAGCGTGAGGATTTAGTGCGCCAGTCGCTCTATCGCCTTGAGCTGATCGATCCCAACAACCCGGACGTGATTGCCGCGCGCTTCCGCTACCTGTTACGACAGGGCGATACGGCGGGCGCGCAAAAAGAGCTGGATCGCCTGAAAGGAATGGCACCCGATTCCAGTGCCTACCAGTCCTCCCGTACTACCATGCTGCTCTCCACGCCGGATGGTCGCCAGGCCCTCCAGCAGGCTCGCCTGCTTGCCACCACCGGGCACACGCAGGAAGCCATTGCCGCGTATGACAAACTGTTTGACGGTAAGCCGCCCAGCGGCGACATCGCGACGGAGTACTGGAACGTGGTGGCGAAAGAGCCAGCCCGCCGCAACCTGGCCATTAATCAGCTTAAGAAAATAAACGCCAGCAGTCCGGGCAACGTCCCGCTACAGTCCTCGCTGGCACAGCTTCTGTTCCAGAGCGGACGGCGTGATGAAGGGTTCGCGGTGTTGCAGGAGATGGCCAAATCGAATAATGGCCGCAGTCAGGCGTCGGACATGTGGTACCAGCAGATCAAAGATCAGCCGGTCAGCAGCGCCAGCGTCACCGCGCTGCAACAATACCTGAGCGTATTCAGCGATGGCGATAACGTGACGGCGGCGCGCACCCAGCTTGAAGCACAGCAAAAACAGCTCGCCGATCCGGCGTTCCGCGCCAAAGCCGAAGGGTTAGCCGCAGTGGATGCCGGGCAGGGCAGTAAAGCGGTAACGGAGTTGCAAAAAGCAGTCAGCGCCAACCACGCTGACAGTGAAGCCGTAGGCGCTCTGGGGCAGGCCTATTCTCAGAAAGGCGATCGCGCGCGTGCGGTTGCGCAGTTTGAAAAGGCGATCGCCCTCGATCCGCAGAGTGATAACCGGGGCAAATGGGACAGCCTGCTGAAGGTCAACCGATACTGGCTGCTGATCCAGCAGGGGGATAACGCCCTGAAAGCCAACAATACGGCCCAGGCCGAACGCTATTACCAGCAGGCGCGCAATATCGACAATACTGACAGCTACGCGGTTCTGGGGCTCGGTGATGCGGCGGCGGCGCGCAAAGATAACGACGCGGCCGAACGCTATTACCGCCAGGCGTTGCGGATGGACAGCGGCAACAGCAACGCGGTGCGCGGTCTCGCCAATATTTATCGCGCGCAGTCTCCGGAGAAGGCGACGCAGTTTATTCAGTCGCTCTCTGCCAGCCAGCGCCGCAGCATTGATGATATTGAACGTAGCCTGACGAACGAGCAGCTGTCAGCCCAGGCTGAACAGCTGGAAAGCGAGGGGAAATATGCGCAGGCCGCAGAAATTCAGCGCCGCCGCCTTGCGCTTTCCCCGGGCGACGTGTGGATCACCTACCGACTGTCACGCGATCTGTATAGCGCGAGTCAGCGCAGCCAGGCGGATAACCTGATGCGTCAGCTGGCAAGTCAGAAACCGGGCGATCCGGATCAGGTTTACGCCAGCGGGCTGTACCTGTCCGATAACGATCAGGACCGGGCGGCGCTGGCGCATCTGAACACGCTGCCGCGCGACAAGTGGAACGGCAACATTCAGGCGCTGGCGGACCGCCTGCAAAGTAATCAAGTGCTGGAAACCGCCAACCGCCTGCGCGACAGTGGAAAAGAGCAGGAGGCGGAAACGTTGCTTCGTCAGCAGCCTCCTTCCACCCGTATCGACCTGACGCTGGCGGACTGGGCTGAACAGCGGGGCGATCATGAGGCCGCGAAAACCGCCTACAACACCATTCTGCAACGCGAACCGCAGAACGAAGACGCGATCCTCGGCCTGACCGAGGTCTCTCTTGCCCAGGGCAACAAGGACGCGGCGCGCGCGGCGCTGGCGAAACTGCCCGCGGCACAGAACGGCGAACCGCTCTCCATCAATATGCAGCGCCGGCTTGCCATGGCGCAGGCCGGACTGGGTGATCCTGCCGCGGCAGAAAAGACCTTCAACGCCATTCTTCCGCAGGCCAAATCGCAGCCGCCTTCGATGGAAAGTGCGCTGGTGATGCGCGATGCCGCCCGTTTCCAGGCACAAAATGGTCAGCCTCAGCAGGCGCTGGACACCTGGAAAGATGCGATGGTCTCATCGGGCATCACAACGACCCGTCCCACCGATAACGACAGCTTTACGCGACTCACGCGTAATGATGAGAAAGATGACTGGCTGAAGCGCGGCGTGCGCAGCGATGCAGGCGATCTTTATCGTCAGCAGGATCTGAACGTCACGCTGCAACACGACTACTGGGGCTCCAGCGGCACGGGAGGCTATTCCGACCTGAAAGCGCACACCACCATGCTCCAGGTTGATGCGCCGCTGTCGGATGGACGTATGTTCTTCCGTAGCGATCTGGTCAATATGAACGCCGGTTCCTTTGACACCGATAACGGAACTTACGATCCGACATGGGGTACCTGTGCCGAAACGCCATGTCACGGCAGCACGAACCAGTCGGCCAACGGCGCCAGCGTGGCCGTCGGCTGGCAGAACAAAACCTGGGCGTGGGATATCGGTACAACGCCGATGGGCTTCGACGTGGTCGATGTGGTGGGCAGCCTGAGCTACAGCAACGATTTAGGGCCGATTGGCTACACCCTGAACGCTCATCGCCGTCCGATTTCCAGCTCGGTGCTGGCCTTCGCCGGGCAAAAAGATCCCAATACCGACACCACCTGGGGCGGCGTGCGTGCCACCGGTGGCGGCGTGAGCATGAGCTACGACAAAGGCGAAGCTAACGGTATCTGGTCAAGCCTGAGTGCCGACAGCCTCACCGGGAAGAATGTCGAAGATAACTGGCGCGTCCGCTGGATGACCGGCTATTACTACAAGCTCATCAATCAGAACAACGAACGCCTGACGGTGGGCGTGTCCAACATGCTCTGGCATTACGATAAGGATTTAAGTGGCTATTCGCTGGGCCAGGGCGGTTACTACAGTCCCCAGGAGTATGTGTCGTTCGCCTTACCGGTGAACTGGCGTAAACGCACAGAGAACTGGTCATGGGAGCTGGGCGGCTCCGTCTCCTGGTCTCATTCAAAAACAAAAGATGTGATGCGTTATCCGTTACAGGGGCTGATCCCGGACAATGAGCCAGGCCGTTATACCGATAAAGGTGTGATGGAAACCGGAAGTAGCTCGTCAGGCACGGGTTATACCGCAAGGGCGATTGTTGAACGCCGCGTGACGTCCAACTGGTTTGTCGGTCTGGGCGTCGATATTCAGGAAGCAAAAGACTATACCCCGAGCCATGCGCTGTTCTACGTTCGGTATTCTGCCGCGGGCTGGCAGGGTGATATGGACTTACCACCGGAACCGCTGGTGCCTTATGCAGACTGGTGATCGGATTTTTACTTAATCTAATTGTAAGTCTCTCTTAAAAGTGCAGCTATCGGGTATACTCGGACGCACCAGGTTTACACCCTGGTGCGCCCTGCGCTTCGAGTTTTGTGGAGAGTCATTTTGCGTGTCAGCCGTTCCTTAACGATCAAACAGATGGCGATGGTGTCTGCCGTCACAATGCTGTTTGTCTTCATCTTCTGCGTCATTTTGCTGTTTCACTCCGTACAGCAGAATCGCTACAACACGGCTTCGCAACTGGAAAGTATTGCCCGCTCGGTGCGGGAACCCCTGTCAGCCTCGATCCTGAAAGGGGATATCCCCGAGGCGGAATCCATCCTGAAGCGCATTCAGCCCGCTGGTATCGTGAGCCGCGCGGATGTTGTACTGCCGAACCAGTTCCAGGCGCTGCGGATGAGCTTTATCCCGGAGCGTTCCGTCCCGATGATGGTGATGCGCCTGTTTGAACTGCCGGTGCAAATTTCCCTGCCTCTCTACTCCCTGGAAAGACCGGCTAACCCGCAACCGCTGGCCTACCTGGTGCTACAGGCCGACTCGTACCGCATGTATAAATTCGTCATGAGTTGGGTTGCTACATTAGTGACCACTTACTTACTTTTGACATTAATGCTGAGCGTGGCGCTGACGTGGTGTATCAACCGGTTAATTGTGCATCCGTTGCGCCGCATAGCCCGGGAGCTGAACGACCTCTCTCCACAGGAGCACATGGGGCATCAGCTTCCGTTGCCGCGCCTGCATCACGACGATGAAATTGGCATGCTGGTCCGCAGTTACAATATCAACCAGCAGCGTGTCCTGCGTCAGCAGGAAGAGCTCAGTAGCAACGCCACCCGTTTTCCGGTATCTGATCTGCCAAACAAAGCGTTTTTAATGGCCTTGCTGGAGCAGACCGTCGCCCGCCAGCAGACCACCGCGCTGATGGTGATTGCCTGCGAAACCTTGCAGGACACGGCGGGCGTGCTGAAAGAGAGCCAGCGCGAAATGCTGTTACTGACGCTGGTGGAAAAGGTGAAATCCGTTCTGGCGCCGCGCATGGTGCTCACCCAGGTCAGCGGCTATGACCTGGTGGTGATCGCGAACGGTGTTAAAGAGCCGTGGCACGCCATTACGCTAGGTCAGCAAGTACTCACTGTCATTAATGAGCGGCTGCCCATTCAGGGTATCCAGCTTCGCCCGAGCGCCAGCATCGGTATTGCGATGTACTCCGGGGGGCTGACCGCCGAGCAGCTTTATCGTCGGGCTTTCTCGGCCGCGTTCACCGCGCGGCGGAAAGGGAAAAACCAGATCCAGTTCTTTGATCCGGAGCAGATGGAAAAAGCCCAGCAGCGCCTGACGGAAGAGAGCGACATTCTGACGGCGATGGACAATCGCCAGTTTGCGCTCTGGCTACAGCCGCAGGTCAATTTGCGCACGGGTGAAGTGACCAGCGCCGAAGCGTTGCTGCGTATGCAACAGCCGGACGGCACGTGGGAGCTGCCTGAAGGGATGATCGAACGTATCGAGTCCTGCGGCCTGATGGTCACCGTCGGCTACTGGGTGCTGGAAGAGTCTTGCCGCCAGCTTGCGGCCTGGCAACAACGGGGCATCACGCTGCCGCTGTCGGTGAATCTCTCTGCGCTACAGCTGATGCACCCGACCATGGTGCCGGAGATGCTTGAGTTGATCCATCGCTACCGCATCCAGCCCCACACGTTGATCCTGGAAGTCACCGAGAACCGTTGTATCGATAATCCTGACGACGCTGTCGCCATCCTGAAACCGCTGCGTAATGCCGGGATCCGCATTGCGCTGGACGATTTCGGTATGGGGTATTCCGGCCTGCGTCAGCTCCAGCACATGAAAACGTTGCCGGTGGACGTCCTGAAAATCGACAAAACCTTTGTGGAAGGGCTGCCGGAAGTTTGCAGCCTGGTGCAGGCCATTATTCAGATGGCGCACAGCCTGAATCTGCACGTCATTGCCGAGGGTATTGAAACCGACGCCCAGCGTGAGTGGCTGGCTGCGGCGGGCGTAGAGAGCGGACAGGGCTTCCTGTTTGATCGCGCCGTACCGACGGATATCTTTGAGCAACGCTATCTCGCCGACGCTGGCAATAACGCAAAAGTGTAATTTTGTTGCTGGCTTGTGCGAGCCAGCTCAAAGTTCTTAACATTTGTGTTTCAAATTTGAACCCCGTTTATTTCTGTCCTGTTATGTGGGTGTTATTTTAAAGCCGCAGGTTAACCATAACCTTACAAAGCCTGTAGTTTTTCTTTCCAGGGACACCCTATGAAAACCTCACTCTTCAAAAGTCTTTACTTCCAGGTCCTGACAGCCATCGCCATCGGTATTCTGCTCGGTCACTACTACCCGGAGCTGGGCGCGCAGATGAAACCGCTTGGCGACGCGTTCGTTAAGCTCATCAAAATGATCATCGCGCCGGTCATTTTCTGTACCGTGGTGACCGGTATCGCTGGCATGGAAAGCATGAAGGCGGTCGGGCGTACGGGGGCGGTTGCCCTGCTGTACTTCGAGATTGTCAGTACCATCGCGCTGATTATCGGCCTGATTATTGTCAACGTGGTACAGCCTGGCGCGGGCATGAACGTTGACCCGGCCACGCTGGATGCGAAAGCGGTGGCGGTTTACGCTGAACAGGCGAAAGATCAGGGGATTGTTGCCTTCCTGCTGGACGTGATCCCGAGCAGCGTGATTGGCGCGTTCGCCAGCGGAAACATCCTCCAGGTACTGCTGTTTGCCGTGCTGTTTGGCTTTGCCCTGCACCGTCTTGGCAGCAAAGGCCAGCTGATTTTTAACGTCATTGAAAGCTTCTCGCAGGTTATCTTCGGCATCATCAACATGATTATGCGTCTGGCCCCGATTGGCGCCTTTGGCGCGATGGCCTTCACCATCGGGAAATACGGCGTCGGCACGCTGGTACAGCTGGGCCAGCTGATCGTCTGCTTCTACATCACCTGTATTCTGTTTGTGGTGGTGGTGCTCGGCTCCATCGCCCGTGCGACCGGCTTCAGCATCTTCAAATTTATTCGTTACATTCGTGAAGAGCTGCTGATTGTCCTCGGCACATCCTCTTCGGAGTCCGCGCTGCCGCGTATGCTCGATAAAATGGAAAAGCTGGGCTGCCGTAAGTCAGTGGTGGGGCTGGTTATTCCTACGGGCTACTCTTTTAACCTGGATGGCACCTCGATATACCTGACGATGGCGGCGGTCTTTATTGCCCAGGCCACTAACAGCCACATGGATATCTTCCATCAGATTACGCTGCTGGTGGTGCTTCTGCTCTCTTCAAAAGGTGCGGCGGGCGTAACGGGCAGCGGATTTATCGTGCTGGCGGCCACCATTTCGGCGGTGGGCCATCTGCCGGTGGCGGGCCTGGCCCTGATCCTCGGTATTGACCGCTTTATGTCTGAAGCCCGTGCGTTAACCAACCTGGTCGGCAATGGCGTGGCGACGATTGTGGTGGCGAAGTGGGTGAAAGAGCTGGATCACAAGAAGCTTAACGATACGCTGAATAACCGCACATCTGAGGACAAAACCCCCGGTTTATCCTCTTAATCCCTCATAAATGCCCGTATTCCCTTGTGGGGATGCGGGCACCTGCGCATAATAACCGTTCATACCTGTCATAATTCGACAAGATTTTTTTTGGGTATATTTCACTTCCGCCCGTGACGTTTAGCCGAACACGCTGTCTAATCGGAAGGTTTTCATCGTCATCTTTGAGTGCTCACGTCGCGAGACACTCTCTTTAACCAGGAATGTTGATCAGGGGTTCACATGCAGGGCACAAAAATTCGACTCTTAACCGGCGGTTTGCTGATGATGGCAGCAGCCAGTTATGTGCAGGCAGATGCGCTCCAGCCAGACCCGGCCTGGCAACAGGGAACACTGGCGAACGGTTTCCAGTGGCAGGTATTATCCACTCCGCAACGTCCGAGCGATCGCATTGAAATCCGTCTTTCTGTGAATACCGGCTCCCTCACTGAAAGCACCCAGCAGACCGGCTTAAGCCACTTTATTCCTCGACTGGCGCTCACCCAGAGCGGCAGTTTGCAGGCGGTTCAGGTGCGTTCTTTATGGCAACAGGCCATCGATCCGAAACGGCCGCTGCCCCCGGCTGTGGTTTCTTATGACTACACCATGTTTAACCTGAGCCTGCCCAACAACCGTAACGATCTGCTTAAAGAAGCGCTTACCTATCTATCCGATGCCACCGGCAAACTGGCGATTACGCCTGAGACCGTAAACTATGCGTTGAGCAACAGCGACATGGTGGCGACCTGGCCGACGGATACCAAAGAAGGCTGGTGGCGCTACCGCCTGAAAGGGTCCACGCTGCTTGGCCACGACCCGGCAGAACCGCTGAAACAGCCGGTGGATGCAGAGCAGGTGAAATCTTTCTACCAGCAGTGGTACACCCCGGATGCCATGACCCTCATTGTAGTGGGCAACGTGGACAGCCGTGCGGTGATAGAGCAGATCAACAAAGCCTTTGGCGATCTGAAAGGGAAGCGTGAAACGCCTGCCCCTGTTCCTACCTTGTCCCCGCTGCGTCCTGAGACGGTCAGCATCATGACGGATACCGTGCGTCAGGATCGTCTTTCAATGATGTGGGATACGGCCTGGCAGCCGATCCGCGAGTCTTCTGCGCTGCTGCGTTACTGGCGTGCGGATCTCGCGCGTGAAGCGCTGTTCTGGCACGTTCAGCAGACGCTCAGCAAGAACAACGTGAAAGATATTGGCCTGGGCTTTGACTGCCGTGTGCTGTTCCAGCGCGCCCAGTGCGCCATTAACGTGGAATCGCCGGGCGATAAGCTCAATGCCAATCTCGGCGTGGTGGCGAAAGAGCTGGCTAAAGTGCGTAAAGAGGGCCTGTCTGAAGAGGAGTTTAACGCGCTGGTGGCGCAGAAATCCCTTGAATTGCAGAAACTGTTCGCCACCTATGCCCGCGCCGATACCGATATCTTAATCAGCCAGCGCATTCGCTCCTTGCAGAATCAGGTGGTGGATATCGCGCCGGAGCAGTATCAGAAACTGCGTCAGGACTTCCTGAACGGTCTGACCGTGGAGATGCTGAATCAGGATCTGCGCCAGCAGTTGTCGCAGGATATGGCGTTGATTCTGTTACAGCCGAAAGGTGAGCCGGAATATGACATGAAAGAGTTGAAGGCCACCTGGAACGCCATCATGGCGACGGCGCCGCAGCCAGCGCAAACGGCAGCCGATGATTTACATCAGGATGCGAGCGATATTCCGCAGGGCCAGTAAGCCCTGCGTCCCCTCTCCCTGTGGGAGAGGGTTAGGGTGAGGGCATCAGCCCGCCCAGTCCTTAAGCAGGCATCGCCTCGCGCGGAATAATCGCTCCGCGATACTGAATCACCGTGCTGGCCGTTAAATGACCGCGCTGCGCCGCCGCTTCCGGCGTACCTCCCGTCAGACGTACCGCCAGATACCCCGCGCTGAAAGAATCTCCCGCCGCAGTGGTATCGATCACTTTCTCTTTCGCCAGCTTCACCGCCGGGACCTCTGTCACGGCTTCACCTGCAACCGCCACCAGGCAAGACTCCGCCCCACGCTTGATCACCACTTCGCTGACCCCGGCAGCCTGCGTCCGGGCGATGACCTCATCAACCGGTTTTTCGCCCCACAGAGCATCTTCATCATCCAGCGTCAGGAAGGCGATATCGGTGCATTCGAGCATCTGCTGGTAGACCTGCTGCGTCTCTTCGCGGCTGGCCCACAAACGTGGACGGTAGTTGTTATCGAAAATCACCTTACCGCCATTGGCACGGCATTCGCGCAGCAGTGACAGCAGCTTTTCACGGCTCTCCTGGCTCAGGATCGCCAGGCTGATCCCGCTCAGGTAGAGATAATCGAAGGTCGCCAGTTCTTCGCAAATGGCAGCGGCGGCCTCGCTTTCCAGCCAGAATTTGGCGGCCGCTTCATTACGCCAGTAATAGAAGGTGCGCTCGCCGGTGCTGTCGGTTTCGATGTAGTACAAACCCGGCAGGCGGTTTTCCATTCGCTGGATCAGCGAGGTCCCAACGTTTTCACCCTGCCAGGCTTCCAGCATCTGCTGGCTGAAGCTGTCCGTTCCCAGCGCGGTAACGTAGCTCACGCTCAGCGCGTCGGGGGAGACCTGACGGGCAATGTAAACGGAGGTGTTCAATGTATCGCCACCAAAACCGCGGCTGACTTCCGCGCCTTTCTGGGACAGCTCAATCATGCATTCGCCAATCACGGCAATTTTTTTAGACATAGTCGTGAACCTGAACAAAGTAATTAAGGGTAGTGTGCGCTGTGTGTTTTTTATGGTCAACTATATTAAAACGACGTTCCATTATTTTTTTTGAGCCAGCGCGTATTCCGGCATATTTCTGTCATCTTAATTTCATTTTCCCGGTGAATTGAACATAAAGTTCTCACCTGGCGGGCCGATAACTCAGTGACGAGTCCAGAAAGGCTATCCCATACAACAGGACATCCGAAATGAAGTCAGAGCAGGTTATCCAGCGGCTGAGCACTACGCCTGAGGCAAGTATTGAGAACTTGCAGGAGCATCGCTACTGGCTGCAATGTGAGCGAGCGTACACCTATCAGCCCATCTACCGTACCGACGGTCGGTTAATGGCGATTGAGGTGTTAACGGTCGTCACTCATCCATCGAATCCTTCACAGCGTATTGCACCGGACCGCTATTTTGCGGAGGTTGCCGTGCGTCAGCGTATCGACGTGCTGGAAGAGCAGCTGAGAATGCTGGCGACGAAGCAGGCGTTCTTCGAGCAGCACGGTATTCTGGCGTCGGTGAACGTGGATGGCCCCACCCTGATGGCGTTACGTCAGAATGCGACGTTGCAGGCGCTGATTGCTACCTTGCCGTGGATGCGCTTCGAGCTGGTGGAACATGTTCAGCTGCCGCAGGACTCCTCGTTTGCCTCGATGTGTGAGTTTGGCCCGCTGTGGCTGGATGATTTCGGTACCGGTATGGCCAACTTCTCCGCCCTGAGCGAAGTGCGTTATGACTACATCAAAGTGGCCCGCGATCTGTTTATCATGCTGCGCCAGACGCCGGAGGGACGGAACCTGTTTACGATGCTCCTGCAACTGATGAACCGCTATTGCCAGGGCGTCATTGTGGAAGGCGTAGAAACGCTGGAGGAGTGGCGCGACGTGCAAAATTCCCCGGCAGCGGCGGCACAGGGTTATTTCCTCTCTCGTCCTGTCCCCATGGATACCCTGGAAAAGGTGATAACCAGCCTCTGATCTGCCCGCTTCCCTTTGTCTGAACTATAGTTTTAGAGGCAAGTTCATCAGGAAAGGGGACAACAATGACAAAAACAACCAGGGTGATTTCCTGGACAGCAGGGATTTTCTTGTTGCTGATCGTGGTCTTAATCATCATTATCGCCACGTTTGACTGGAACCGCCTCAAACCGACCATCAACCAGAAAGTCTCAACCGAGCTGAACCGCCCCTTCGCAATACGTGGCGATTTGGGCGTCGT
The DNA here is from genome assembly GCF_049238665.1 of Enterobacter cloacae complex sp. IR5450. Classification (NCBI taxonomy): domain Bacteria; kingdom Pseudomonadati; phylum Pseudomonadota; class Gammaproteobacteria; order Enterobacterales; family Enterobacteriaceae; genus Enterobacter; species Enterobacter cloacae complex sp. IR5450. Next base: position 22,381 of record NZ_JBMKIC010000037.1, on the reverse strand, counting down.
GTGGGAGCGCCAGAAAGAGGAAACTGGCTGGCGGAGCTGGGTGCCCTGGCCGCACGTTCATGCCGACGATATTATTCTCGGTAACCCGCCCGACATCCCCGAAGTAACCATGATCCACCTGCCGCGAGTGGAAGCCACGCTGGCGCCGTTAGCCCTGTTAACCAAAACGGTGTATCTGCCGTGGATCAAACTCCAGCAGCCCGACGCGCGGCTGATTCGCCTGTCAGAGAAAAACAACAACTGGACGTTCGAGCTCGCCAGCAGCGGCGATAAAGATCAGAATGCGCAGCCCTCTTCGTGGTCTTTCCGCCTCGACAATATTCTGTTCGATCGGGGGCGGATCGCCATTGACGATAAAATGAGTAAGGCTGACGTGGAGATCCTCGTCGATCCGCTGGGCAAGCCGCTGCCGTTTAGCGAAGTAACGGGCAGCAAAGCCAAAGGCGATGACAGCAAAGCGGGCGATTACGTCTTTGGCCTGACGGCGAAAGGGCGCTACAACGGCCAGCCGCTCACCGGTAAAGGCAAAATCGGCGGCATGCTGGCGCTCAGGAGCGAGGGCACGCCGTTCCCGGTGCAGGCGGATTTTCGCTCCGGCAATACCCGCGTGGCGTTCGTGGGCACGGTTAACGACCCGATGAACATGGGCGGCGTCGACCTCCAGCTTAAGTTTGCCGGTGATTCGCTGGGGGAACTGTACGATCTCACCGGCGTACTGCTGCCGGATACTCCGCCGTTTGAAACGGACGGGCACCTGGTTGCCAAAATCAACACCGAAAAATCGTCCGTCTTTGACTACCGTGGATTCAACGGCCGCATCGGCGACAGCGATATCCACGGCACGCTGACCTACACTACCGGTAAACCGCGCCCGAAACTGGAGGGGGACGTTGAATCCCGCCAGCTGCGTCTGGCCGATCTTGGTCCGCTGATTGGCGTAGATTCGGGCAAAGGCACGAAGTCTAAAGAGGTTAAAAAGGACGTTCAGCCTGCGGGTAAAGTGCTGCCCTATGACCGCTTCGAAACCGACAAATGGGACGTGATGGATGCGGATGTGCGCTTCAAAGGACGTAAAATCGAGCATGGCAGCACGCTGCCGCTGAGCAACCTCTCGACCCATATCATCCTGAAAAACGCCGACCTGCGCCTGCAACCGCTGAAGTTTGGCATGGCCGGGGGAACCATTTCATCGAATATCCACCTGGAGGGGGATAAAAAGCCGATGCAGGGAAGGGCGGAGATCCAGGCGCGTCGGCTGAAGCTGAAAGAGCTGATGCCGGACGTGGAACTGATGCAGAAAACCCTCGGTGAGATGAACGGCGACGCGGATATTCGCGGCACGGGTAACTCCGTAGCGGCGCTGCTGGGCAGCGGAAACGGCAACCTGAAACTGCTGATGAACGACGGGCTGGTGAGCCGTAACCTGATGGAGATCCTGGGGCTGAACGTCGGGAACTTTATCATCGGGCAAATCTTCGGTGACGACGAAGTACGCGTTAACTGCGCGGCGGCAAATCTGGATCTGGTCAACGGCGTGGCGCGTCCGCAGATCTTCGCCTTCGACACGGAAAACGCGGTTATCAACGTCACCGGTACCGCCAGCATGGCGTCCGAGCAGCTCGATTTAACCATCGATCCGGAAAGTAAAGGCATTCGTATCATCACCCTGCGCTCGCCGCTGTACGTTCGCGGAACCTTCAAAGATCCGCAGGCGGGCGTGAAGGCCGGGCCGCTGATTGCGCGTGGTGCGGTCGCCGCCGCGCTCGCTACGCTGGTCACCCCTGCGGCGGCGCTGCTGGCGTTGATTTCGCCGTCAGAAGGCGAAGCGAATCAGTGTCGGACGATTTTGTCGCAGATGAAGAAGTAGTCCCATTTCTCCCTCTCCCTGTGGGGTGAGGGATCCCCACAAAATAATGCCTGCACAGACGGCCCCCTCTCCCTTGAGGGAGAGGGCTGGGGTGAGGGGGAACATACGGCTCTGGTGGTCATTCCGTTCACTTTATGTTCCTTGTTACTCTGTCACGACATGACCGGTGAACGTGCCAGGGTGGCTCAGTCGCCACCACCCTGGCGACCCGCCCTCTCGGCGCATCCCCGCGCCTCGCCCCGGCATTCACTTACAGCGCCTGATGCTTCGTCTCATGCGTCAGCAGCAACGCAATCAGCGTCAGCGCTGCCATTGCTGCCAGATAGACACCCACATAGAACAGGCCATAGTTCGCCTGAAGCCAGGTGGCGATATACGGGGCTACCGAGGCGCCCAGAATCGACGAAACGTTATAGGAGAACGACGCGCCGGTGTAACGCACTTCAGTCGGGAACAGCTCCGGCAGCAGCGCGCCCATTGGGCCAAAGGTCAGCCCCATCAGGCTCAGGCCAATCAGCAGATACGCCATCACCAGCGCAGGGCTACCTGAACCCAGCAGCGGCGGGAAGACAAACAGCGCGAACAGAATAATCAGGGAGGTGATGACGATCATGCTTGAACGACGGCCAAATTTATCCGCCAGCAGGCCCGCGATAGGCACCATCACACCAAATCCGATGACCGCCATCATCAGCATCCACAACACTTCGTTACGTGGCAGGCCCAGGCCGACCGGCGCGGCGGCAGTACTAAAGGTCATGGAGTAAACGGTCATGATGTAGAACAGCGTGTAGGTCGCCAGCATGATGAACGTGCCCAGCACGGTCACGCGGAGGTGTTTGGTCAGCAGCGTCCCCAGCGGAACTTTAACCTGCTTTTTCGCCGCGGCGACTTTAGCAAAGACCGGCGTCTCGTGCAGCGACACGCGCACGTACAGGCCAATCAGCACCAGCACAGCAGAGAAGACGAACGGAATACGCCAGCCCCAGCTCATGAACTGTTCATCGGTCAGCAGCCAGGAGAGGAGCAGGAAGGTGCCGTTAGCAAAGAAGAACCCAATCGGTGCGCCCAGCTGCGGGAAAGAGCCATACAGGGCACGCTTGCGCGCCGGAGCGTTTTCGGTCGCCAGCAGTGCCGCGCCGCCCCATTCCCCGCCCAGCCCCAGACCCTGACCAAAGCGCGCCAGCGCCAGCAGCACAGGCGCCAGAATGCCGATAGTTTCATAGGTCGGCAGCAGGCCGATGGCGACGGTGGAGATCCCCATCGTCAGCAGCGAGGCAACCAGCGTCACTTTACGGCCAACGCGATCGCCAAAATGCCCAAAGACCGCTGAACCAATCGGACGCGCAACGAAGGCGATAGCAAAGGTGGCTAAAGACTGTAGCGTGGCTGCCGTCGGGTCGCCCTGAGGGAAGAAAATATGCGGAAAGACAATGACCGCAGCGGTGGCGTAAATATAAAAGTCGAAGAACTCAATGGCGGTGCCAATCAGCGATGCGACGACGACTTTATTGCGCGAGTTGACCGGAACGTGTTCCGCCCCTTCGTTAAGTGTGGTGGCTGTTGCTTGCATAATATTTTCTTATTTTTGGACGAACGAAGGGCCATATTAGGCATAGCAAAAGCGACATTTCAATCTGTAACAAAGGCGTGGCGTGGTCATAAAAGCAACAAAAAGCGGATAATTTTCAGACCAGCGAAAACACTTCTATGAAATGCTTCACACTTTTTAAATATCAGTCATTAAAACTGGTTTTGCGTTAAATAAAAGTTACGGACTGGATTTATATGCTGAAATGGCGGATCGGGCTGAAATATCAGCCCGACAGGACATCAGCGGTGGGTTTTACCCGGCATGCGCGGGTCATCTTTATACTCAGCCGTGGCGATCCACGCGGCGCAGAACAGCGTCAGGCGAGCGAAGAAATAGAAGAAAGCCATCAGCCCCAGCACCGAACCAAAGGCCGCGCCGGAGGGCGACTTCACCAGCGACGGAAGCGTATAGGTCATCACAATTTTGATCACTTCAAAGCCAATGGCGGCAATCAACGTCCCACGGATCAGCGCCTTCTTGCGCGGCCGATGGCGGGGCAAACGCCAGAAGATCCAGAAGAACAGCAGGTAGTTAGCAAAGATGGAGATGGCAAGCCCTATACCGCGCCAGGCCGGTTTCAGCCATTCAATATAATCCAGGTACAGCGCGGAGATAATCATCTGCTGCGCGGAACCGGCGACCGAGGTGATAGAGAGCGTGATGACCAGCGCCACCAGCAGCCCAATCAGCGAAATAAAGTCGCGCAGATACTTCACCCATATCTTCTCCTGATCCTGCGGCCTACGCTCCCAGACGTCACGCGACTGGGCGCGAATAGCCTCACGCAGGTTGCCCATCCAGTTCACCCCGGAATAGAGCGCAATCAGCAACCCGACGATACCCACAGTGGTACGCTGCTGCACGGCGGTGTTGATGGTGCTTTTGAGCGTTGTGGCGAGCGTCTGGTCGCTGACGTTGGTCAGGATCTTATTGAAAATGTCCTGCAACAGCGTCGGGTGAGACGCCAGCACAAAACCGGCGGCGGCAAATGACACCATCAGAATGGGGATCATCGACAGGAACGAGAAATAGGTAATCGCCGCGCCAAACTGATTTCCCATGCGGTCGTTAAAGCGCTCAGCGGCGAGTATCAGGTGAGCAATCGCGGGTATCTGCTGAATTTTTTCGGCTATGCCGGTCACGGTACCCAGCGCTTTGCTGGCCGTTCCAGGCTCTTTCGGCGCTTCAGGCTCGTTATCCATCTTTTTGATGGGTTCATAATCTAAATGTTGAGTCGGTCGTTGCGGGTTATTTTCCGGCGTCACGCGCATTTTCCTTTTCGTTGAGCTGGATGTTACTGAATTATAGCTTGCGACTAGTCCACGTAACCTTTTGTGAGTTCGGTAAGCCACTCCATAAACACATGCACCCGACGGGAGAGGTTACGGCGGTGGGGATAAATGAGGGAGACGGGCATTGGTTCAGCCCGATATTGCGGCAGGATCTCAACGAGTTTTTTCGTGCGCAGGGCATCACGCACCCCGACGCGCGGGACCTGAATAATGCCAAGCCCGGCGATACAGGCAGCCTGGTAGGTTTCCGTGCTATTAACCGTCAATACGCCCCCCGTTTTTACCCACTGGGTCGCGCTGCCGTTGTAATACTCAAAACCCTGCGGACGGGTGCCCAGCGTGGCGGAGTAGTGAATGAGGGCATGCGAAGCCAAATCGTCCAGCGTCTCAGGGTAGCCGAATCGCGTCAGATAATCCGGGCTGGCGCAGTTAATCACCGAGAGTTTCCCAAGCGGGCGGGCGATAAGCCCGGAGTCCTTTAAGTTTCCCACGCGAACCACGCAGTCAAATCCTTCGCGGATGACATCGACCAGACGATCGCTGCTACTCAGCTCCAGTTCAATGCCGGGAAACTGTTGTAAAAATGCAGGCAGTTTCGGAATGACGACATTTCGCGCAATGGCAACGGGCATATCCACACGTAGCCGACCACTGATGGTTGAAGGGTCGTGCAGGAACATGCCGTCCAGTTCGTCCAGATTCATCAGCAGATCTTTGGCGCGCTCGTAATAAACCATGCCGTCCTGCGTCAGGCTGACGCGGCGGGTAGTGCGGTGCAGCAGCTGCGTGCCCAGCGCGTTTTCCAGTGCCTGGATCTGTCGCGATACGCTCCCCTTCGGCAGGCTTAACGTCTCCGCCGCGCGGGAAAAACTCTCCAGTTCCGCGACCCGAAGGAAAAGCTGCATTGCGTGTATTTTATCCATAGATGTTGGTCATTGTTGTTAAGAATGAAACAGTGAAGCGCTCACGGCACTATTTATTGATTTTCTACCATCTAATAAGCTCTTTCTCAATCTTCATCACAGCCGAAACGAGGTGAATTATGAGTGAACGTATTGCTTTAGTGACGGGCGGTAGCCGCGGCCTGGGTAAAAATGCCGTTTTGAAGCTGGCCGCGGAAGGGACAGGCATTATCCTCACCTGGAACAACAGCCAGCAGGAGGCGCAGGAAGTTGTGCGCGAAATCGAGGGAAAAGGCGGAAAAGCGGCAGCATTGCAGCTCAACGTCGGCGATACGGCAAGCTTTTCGCGCTTTGCTCAAAAGGTGAAAGATACCCTTAAACACGTCTGGCAACGTGACACCTTTGACTATTTAGTGAACAACGCAGGTACAGGGTTATATGCACCCTATACCGAGACGACCGAGGCGCAGTTTGATGATGCGATGAACATTCACTTCAAAGGACCGTTTTTCCTCACGCAACAGCTGCTGCCGCTCATAAAAGACGGAGGGCGGATCCTGAACGTCTCCAGCGGACTGGCCCGTTTTACTCAGCCCGGTTCAGGAACCTACGCGGCAATGAAAGGGGCGATGGAGGTGCTGACCCGCTATCAGGCAAAAGAGCTTGGCGCGCGCGGAATTTCCGTCAATATCATCGCGCCCGGCGCGATTGAAACCGATTTTGGGGGCGGGCGAGTGCGGGATAATGCGGAGCTTAACCAGCTGCTGGCCTCGCAGACAGCGCTGGGACGCGTGGGCCTGCCCGATGATATTGGTGACGCCATTGCGGCGTTGCTCAGTGACAAACTGGGCTGGATGAATGCGCAACGTATTGAAGTTTCAGGCGGTATGTTTCTGTAATGTTCAGTCTTAAGGGGGAAGGAACCCTCTTAAGGAAATCCTTAAAACAGGTATGTTTAAATGCTGGAAGATATAAAGAGAGCTGGGTGATTTGTAACCTCTCCATTCATTGAGTTTTTTCTTAAAAAATGCCTCTGTAGAATCCCCCTTCGCTATTCTCAGAGGAGTAAAACGATGCGAGTAATCATGTTTGACAGGCAGTCATTATTTATTCATGGAGCGATGTATAGTTTGCAGAAGTTAATTCCGAAAATAGATATGACAGGAACTCGTCAGACTGATGAATTATGGGCGCAATTATCCGCGTCACCCTCCGCTATCGTCATGATAGATGGGTATTTAATTCGTGATAATGGTGTGGCTTTACTGGAAGAGATTATGGATCGCTTTCCAACGTCGCGCGTGGTGTTGGTGTTAACGAAAAAAGAGCGGCGTTGGGTTGAGCAAATGTTTCAGCGCAACGTGGTGGCGATAATTCCCCGCAATGCGAATCCCGAACGCTTTTCCGCAGTGCTGGATTCTGTATCGCGAGGAATGGTCTGTTTTCCCGGCGAGTGGCTGAAGCAGCACACCTCTCAGGATGAACTGGCAGTGTTAAGCGAGCGCCAGCGTGAGGTATTGAAGTTACTGGCGGCCGGAGAGTCCAATAAAGAGATTGGACGTAATCTCAATATCAGTGCGGCAACGGTAAAAGCCCATCTTGAGACGCTTTTCCGGCGTCTTGATGTCAAAAACCGGACGCAAGCCGCGATGTACTACACCCGGGCGACGGCCTGAAGGATCTTCTCTGGCAGAGGGGACTCTTCCCCAAAACTGAAGAGGGTTAATATCAGTGCGTCATGCTGCTGTTGGGTTAATGGGCGTTTGTTCATTTCCCGCAGCAGCGCCTCACATAATTGAATATCATTACAAAGCAAATTCTCCGCCTCAGTCGGCGTGATGAGACCGTTAAATTTTTCCCACTGGCGAATTACGTGACCATAACCTATAACCCATATTCCCTTTTCGTCACGGTATTTCTCCAGGGAAAGACCCTGTTGTTTTTTAATTAATGCGATTGCAGCAGAAGATATCTGCATTGCATAACCCGTCATAAGCGTTTCCTCTTAATGACGCGACTATAGAGGAAACGCCGCCGGGGAAATATCCGCCAAATGGCTGTTGATCAGGTTTAACTGAACGGGAATTCCTTTTTCAGTAAACCGAATAGCCAGTCGTTATGCCATTGCCCTGAAAGGAAATAACTCTCGCGCAACTCACCTTCCAGCTGAAAACCTGTTTTTTCCAGCAGTCGCCTGGAGGCGATATTTCCCGCCGTCACGGTCGCGGTGAGCCGACGGATATTGCCCTGAGTCAGCGCAAAATCACACACAGCCCGCAGAGATTCAAAGCCGTAACCTTTCCCCTGCGCAGAAGGCGCAAAGAGAAAACCGACTTCAGCACAATCTGCCTCCCGGTGCACATATCCGGTTACGCCCAGCGGCGTCTGGCTGGCCGTCTCACGCACCATAAGGCAGAGCCAGTGCGAACTGCCCGGCGTCCACGGCAACAGACGAGACTCAAAGGCTTCCCGAATGTCCGCCTCGCTACGCGCAGGGGCGACAAAACGCATTACCTCAGGATTTTGCTGTAGCGACAGAAAAAAGGGCCAGTCTTGCTCTTGCAGCGGCGAGCAGGTGAGACGCGCGGTGGTTAAGGCGGGCATGACGATCCTCCGGAGACATTGCAAATGATTATAAGGTTGTCACTTTATTTCAACAGAAAGTCAGGTATGTTTAACCTCATATAAATAAAAAGAAAAACGACTTTTAATGCCGCTTTAGCGGTACTCATTGTCTCTCAAGGAAAACAATGATGATTAGCTCATCGCATCATACCCGCGAACAGTTTGAACACTGTCTGGCGGCGATCCGTCAGGCGTCTGTTGAAATTTTACTTCTGTTGAATGTACATGTTTCTGAAGGAAAAGATCCACGCTGGTTTCTGGAGCAACTGGATAGCGCCCGCCTGGGGCTGGGCGGGTGGGGCGCTGTAGCCAGGAAGCTGAACCTGAATGATGCGGAAATGACGGCCTTTACGCTGCAATTACGCTTGCTTCAGCAGCGTGTTCCCCAGTATGAAAGCGGGCAGGATGTCAGCGAAAATCAGCTGATTGCGGCGATGCGCTTCGTCACCTCCCTTGAATATCTGCGTCTGCAACAGCCCCTCCTGACCTACGAAACCGGGAGGGTGCCAGAGAAGGAGAGCCAGCTTCAGGCGCAGAAACAGGTGCGTGCCATTGAGCTGATGATTAAAGGGCTGATACAGCAGGCGTGGCCCGATCCGGTGCGGCTGAATAATCATCTTAAGACCTTGTTTAACGCTGAACGCGTGCGTCGCTGGCTGAAAAACGGTGAGATTAATGATGTTCTGAGCGGCATGTTGTTCAGCGAACTGGCCCAACTGCTGGTGGATAAAAAAGAATTTAGCCGCTACTACGCGCCGCTGTTTAACGCCCCGGACATGCTGACGCTGCTGGTAGAGCCCCGCAAAACCCTGCAAACCTTCCTCGAAGATATTCGACAAATCCGCAACAGCATCACCGTGCAGCAGCCGTTAAGCGGAGCGCAAATCCAGCTGCTCGACTGCTATTACACGCAGATCACCCGCTCCGTTCAGCGCGCGTTTGAGGAAGGGCGGACACGCGTTAACCCGGCGGCGCTGATGGCGGTGGACGAAAGCGAGCTGTACGCGTTCTGGGAAAAGGCGCAAAAAATGGACCGCACCACAGGCGGCGATCTTTTTGAAGTGCGCGACAGTATAGAAAAACCGACTCAGCGTGCCACGCGTACGCCAGAGCAGCGCGAACAGCTGATTTCCGGCGTGCTGTGGGGAGCGGTTGGCGTGATGGTTATCGCGATTGTCGTGGGGGGATTCTGGCTGGTGAACAGCAGTAAACCGCAGCCGGCTGTGGCCAGTACGGCATCTCCCGCACCGGTGCAGGAGATGCGCGAAACGCCTTCCTCGCGAGAAACGCTGACGCGGATGGGTGTCACCTGGGATGAAAACAACTTCCGTTCAGCGATTAGCCGCAACGATACCCGGGTGGCGCTCCTGTTTTTGCAGGGCGGGATGGACTGGAAAATGTCATGGACGGAGGAGGCGTTGTCGGCAGGCTACGACGATGTGCTGGAAGTAATGTTGCGCTACCGCCTGCAAATGACAGAGCAAAAGCCCTGCCGACGCTTTATTAATACGCTTAGCCATGCGATGGCGAACGGGGAATCGCTGACGCCTATGCGTAAGCAGTACCTGAAAGCATTCTGTACCGTCCCTGCGGTGGTGAAACGCCAGCAGCACGACGCCGATATGGCAACGCGCCGCGCGAAGACGCAGCCCGATGCCAGCACAAAAAAATGGCAGTCCATCCAGACTGCCATTTATGAGGTGATTCGTTAACTTTTCCCTCTCCCCTCAGGGGAGAGGGTTAGGGCAAGGCTCAAGGTTCACCATATAACCCAATCAACCGCCGCACCACGCCATTCGTCCAGCCGAAGCCATCCTGCAACGGATACTCCCCCCCGCCACCTTCGCGTGGCGTGCTGCTGGCGATGTGGTACTTCTCAATCAGCTTATGATGGGTTTTGTAGTAATGGTTCACCGTGTGCAGCCAGCTCCAGGCGATCTCATCTCCCAGCGAGTCGTTGCCGTACTGCTTGAACCCCTGGATCGCCATCCACTGGAGCGGCGCCCAGCCGTTCGGCTTATCCCACTGCTCCCCGGTTTCATATTCGGTGGCGAGAATACCGCCCGGCGTGAGCAGACGGGCTTTAACGGCATCGGACAGCCGTTCAGCCTGCTCATGCGTCGCCATGCCCACATACAGCGGCACAATGCTGGCCGCAGAGAACAGCGCCAGGGCTTCACGCCGCCAGTCGTAATCACGATAACAGCCGTTCTCTTCGTCCCACAGATAGCGGTTTACCGCCGCGCGCCGGTCGCTGGCTTTCTGGCGGAACAGATCAGCCGTCTCTTTATCCCCTTTCGACGCGGAGATGTTGGCGATAGCGCTCTCCAGTTTGAACAGGAATGCGTTCAAATCGATGGGGATAAATTGTGTTGTGCGGATGCTGGCCAGCCGCGCAGGATCGCGCAGCCAGCGGGATGAGTAATCCCATCCTGAGGCTGCCCCGGCACGCAGGTCACGGTACACCTCGTTCGGCGGACGACCAGAATGACGGGCAGTTTCAACGTCCTCAATCCACGATTCATCCCGCGGCGTATCGCGATCGTCCCAGTAACGGTTGAGCAATGAGCCATCCGGCATACGAACCGCACTGCGATAGGCCTGATTGAGCAGCAGCGATTCCGCCCCGTCCATCCAGAAGGCGTACTCCATCTTGAGGTGCTCAAGATAGCGCTTCGCCCCGCGCACGCCGTCCTCTTCAAACAGCTCCACCATCAGGGCAAAAACGGGCGGCTGGGAGCGGCTGAGATAGTAGGTGCGGTTGCCGTTCGGGATATGGCCGTAGCGCTCAATCAACCAGGCGAAGTTATCGGCCATACATTTCAGCAGATCGTTACGACCGCTTTCTGCCAGCCCCAGCATGGAGAAGTAAGAGTCCCAGTAGTAGGTCTCGCTGAATCGCCCGCCGGGCACAATATAGGCCTGCGGCAGCGCCAGCAGCGACGACCACGGGATGTGATCCTGCGGCTCGCGCGTCAGCACCGGCCACAGATTATCGATATGTTCTTTCAGGGACAGGCCGGGATCAGAGACGTACTCTTTGCTGTAGTCCTCCGGTAGCCAGAAGTGATTCTCTACAAAGCGCGCCAGGTCAAAATCACGGTGGCGACGCACCTTGCGATAGCGGATCAAAATATCCAGCGGATCCATCTTCGGCGCGCAGTCGGGAAAGGTTTTGCTGTCCGCAAACAGCCGCGACGACTGGACGTGTTCAAACAGTTCAAGGTAGCGGTCAGCGGGCGTAAGGGCATCGGACGCCGGCAGCCCTTCAATCATTTCCGGTTCCGGCTCTGCCTCGATCATCTCATCCAGTTTTAACTCACAGGGATCGGTTTCATAGCGCAGCTCTTCTGCAATATCGAACTCGATATCCTCGGCAGTCTGTAGTTTCTGGTTGAACATGGTGTTCAGGACCTCCGGTTTTTGTCGTAACAAATACGGGTTTTTCCCGGCTATCTTTTAAGCGTAGACATTCGCTTCGGTTAATGCGGTGCGAAGTGTGCGGTAGATCACGCTTTCAAAATGGATTTAAACACGCTGAAAATCAGATATCCCTTTGATTATGAAATCATTAAATCAGAATCTTTGGAAACAGAGCAGGAATAAAATTCAGAGCATTCGGTATTCTGCATATACGCAGGGATTAATGTGCCTGACGCGCATTGCCTTGAAGGCTGTTGGCGGTTTGATTGGCTTTCTGGCTGGCGCCTTCGCTTTTATCCATCGCCTTGCTGGCCGCTTTTTCTGCATGGGCGGCGCTGTACGCAGCCAGATGGGAAATCACGATAGCGTAAATGCTCATTAACGACACCCACAGAATGCTGTTTTTCCACCACAGCAGGGTAGGAATAGTCAGTATCGCCCATACCAGCGCGAGAACAAGGTGCATTTTGGCCATCAGTTTTGCGGTGATCTTTACGTGCATTTTCATATCTCTAATCTTTTTCCGTAGTAACAGGCGAACGCGTAGCGCTTTCTAAGATTAGTTAATTCCACCGCGGGTAGCGGGTTATTTTGTTACCGTTTGTACACCCGTTGGGTTTACCTGCCCAGGGCATAAAAAAACCGGCCAGTTGGCCGGTTTTGTTGCGGATCAGACCGATCAGCGCATGGTCACAAATTCTTCCGCCGCAGTCGGGTGGATTGCCACGGTGTTATCGAAGTCTTTCTTCGTTGCGCCCATCTTCAGCGCCACCGCGAAGCCTTGCAGGATCTCGTCCATGCCGAAGCCAATGCCGTGGATGCCGACGATCTTCTCTTCCGGGCCCACGCAGACCAGCTTCATGCGGCACGGCTGACGGTGCGAGGTGACCGCGGTATACATCGCGGTAAACGCCGATTTATACACTTTCACCTGATCATCGCCGTACTGCTCACGCGCCTGCGGCTCGGTTAAGCCGACGGTACCGATTGGCGGGTGGCTGAAGACCACGGTCGGAATGTTGCTGTAATCCAGATGTTCGTCCGGCTTGTTGTTAAACAGACGCTCGGAAAGACGACGCCCCGCCGCCACGGCAACCGGCGTCAGCTCTACGGCGCCGGTGTTATCACCGACGGCATAAATGCCCGGTACGCTGGTGTTCTGGAATTTATCAACGACAATGTAGCCTTTTTCATTGGTTTTCACCCCGGTTGCGGCCAGGTTGAAGTTGTCGGTGGCCGGTTCACGGCCAATCGCCCAGATCAGGCAGTCAACGGTCTGGCTGCGGCCATCTTCCAGCTCCAGCGTCAGGCTACCGTCCGCATTTTTCACCACCGCTTTTGGCACGGCGTTGGTGTGCAGGGTTGGGCCTTCGGCGTTCATCACCTCGACCAGCGTGTCGACGATCAGCGGGTCAAAGCTGCGCAGCGGCGCGTGTTTACGCACGAACAGGTGCGCTTCCGCCCCCAGGCCGTTAATCACGCCGGCCAGTTCAACCGCAATGTAACCTGCGCCCACAATGGCAACGCGTTCTGGCAGAGCAGGCAGCTCGAAGAACCCGTCGGAGTCGATACCGTATTCCGCGCCCGGAATGTGGGGGTGGCTCGGACGGCCGCCGGTGGCGATCAGGATGTGATCGGCGGTGATCGTCTCGCCGTTCACTTCGATCGTCTTCGCATCCACGAAACGGGCGAAGCCGCGGATCACGTCGACGTTATTCTTGCCCAGCACGTTATCGTACGAGGTGTGAATACGGTCGATGTAGGCGGTACGGCTGGCGATCAGTTTATCCCAGTCGAAGTGGTTGATGGTGGTGTCAAAGCCGTAGTCCGGGCCATACATATGGATAGCTTCACGGATTTGCGCGGCATGCCACATCACTTTCTTCGGTACACAACCCACGTTCACGCAGGTGCCGCCGAGTTCTTTGGCTTCAATCAGCGCACACTTCTGGCCGTACATGGCTGCACGGTTGATGGAGGCGATGCCGCCGCTGCCGCCGCCGATTGCGATGTAGTCATAATGCTTAGTCATAGCGTTGTCCTTAATCGTGAATTGCCGCGATTGTATACCTGAAATCAATAGTTTCCACCGATGGCTGCGATTACTCCGGCACGATCCAGCTCACGGTGGCGTGACCCGTACCGGCTGGCACCAGCGTTTTGTGCAGCCACGGCAGCACGTTGTTCATCTGTGCTTCGAGCTTCCACGGCGGGTTAATGACGATCATGCCAGACGCGGTCATGCCGCGCTGGTCGCTGTCAGGGCGCACCGCCAGCTCAATTTGCAGGATTTTGCGAATGCCCGTCGCTTCGAGGTCTTTGATCATGCGTTTAATTTGCGCGCGCAGCACCACCGGATACCACAGGGCGTATGTCCCGGTGGCGAAGCGTTTGTAGCCTTCGTGAATACCCGTCACCACCGCCTGATAGTCGGTTTTGATTTCGTACGGTGGGTCAATTAGCACCAGGCCGCGACGGGAAACCGGCGGCAGTTTGGCTTTCAGCTGCTGGTAGCCATCGGCTTTGTCTACGCGGGCGCGGTTATCTTTCTGAAACTCAGAACGCAGCAGCGGGAAGTCGCTCGGGTGCAGCTCGGTTAACTGGATGCTGTCCTGCTCGCGCAGCAGCTGGCGGGCAATCAGCGGGGAGCCAGGGTAGTAACGCAACTGGCCGTTGCGGTTGAAGTGATTCACCACGCCAATGTACGGCTCCAGCTCGGCAGGCAGATCGTCCTGCTGCCAGATACGCGCAATCCCTTCCAGATATTCACCGGTACGCTCAGCATGCTCGCCGCTCAGCTGATAACGGCCCGCGCCCGCGTGGGTGTCCAGATAAAGGAACGGTTTATCCTTTTCTTTAAGCGATTCGATGATCAGGCTCTGAACGGTGTGTTTGAGGACGTCGGCGTGGTTGCCTGCGTGGAAGCTGTGGCGATAACTGAGCATGGGTAATGATATTCCGCTGAATTGACGATTTGCCACAGTTTACAGCAGAACGGCACAGATTACCCGCAGGCCCGGTAAGCGCAGCGCCACCGGGCTCTTTTCCGCCACGTCTGGCATTGAAATCCTCTACACTTAACCCCATTACTGAACAATATGCACAGCGCCGGATGCGCGCTTCATTCACCTATTTCAACAGGACAGCGTTTATGACCAATCCATTACTGACGCCTTTTTCGTTGCCACCGTTTTCTAAAATCCTCCCCGAGCATGTGGTTCCAGCGGTTACGCAATCGCTGGACAACTGCCGCGCGGCGGTAGAAAGCGTGGTCGCGCAGGGCGGGCCGTACACCTGGGAAAATCTGTGTCAGCCGCTGGCCGAAGTGGACGACGTGCTGGGGCGCATCTTCTCCCCGGTGAGCCACCTGAACTCGGTAAAAAACAGCCCGGAGCTGCGCGAAGCCTACGAGCAAACCCTGCCGCTGCTCTCTGAGTACAGCACCTGGGTCGGCCAGCATGAGGGGCTCTACAAAGCCTACCGCGACCTGCGCGACGGCGACCACTATGCCGAACTGAACACGGCGCAGAAAAAATCGGTCGATAACGCCCTGCGTGATTTCGAACTGTCCGGGATTGGCCTGCCAAAAGAAAAACAGGTTCGCTACGGTGAAATCGCCGCGCGCCTGTCCGAGCTGGGCAACCAGTACAGCAATAACGTCCTCGACGCTACCATGGGCTGGACGAAGCTGATTACCGATGAATCTGAACTGGCGGGCATGCCGGAAAGCGCGCTGGCGGCAGCAAAAGCCCAGGCCGAAGCGAAAGAGCAGGAAGGCTTCCTGTTAACGCTGGATATCCCAAGCTATCTGCCGGTGATGACCTACTGCGACAACCAGGCCCTGCGCGAAGAGATGTACCGCGCCTACAGCACCCGCGCCTCCGATCAGGGGCCGAATGCGGGCAAATGGGATAACAGCCCGGTGATGGCGGAGATCCTCGCCCTGCGCCACGAGCTGGCACAGCTGCTGGGCTTCGACAGCTACGCGGATAAATCCCTCGCCACCAAAATGGCCGAGAACCCACAGCAGGTGCTCGACTTCCTGACCGATCTGGCGAAACGCGCCCGTCCTCAGGGTGAAAAAGAACTGGCTCAGCTGCGCGCCTTTGCGAAAGCGGAGTTCGGCGTAGACGAGCTTCAGCCGTGGGATATCGCGTACTACAGCGAAAAACAGAAACAGCATCTCTACAGCATCAGCGACGAACAACTGCGTCCGTACTTCCCGGAAAACAAAGCCGTTAACGGCCTGTTCGAGGTGGTGAAACGCATCTACGGCATTACCGCGAAAGAGCGTACCGACATCGACGTCTGGCATCCGGACGTGCGCTTCTTTGAGCTGTATGACGAGAAAAACGAACTGCGCGGCAGCTTCTACCTCGATCTCTACGCGTGTGAGAACAAGCGCGGCGGGGCGTGGATGGACGATTGCGTGGGCCAGATGCGTAAAGCGGATGGTTCCCTGCAAAAACCGGTCGCCTACCTGACCTGTAACTTCAACCGTCCGGTGAGCGGCAAACCTGCGCTGTTTACCCACGATGAAGTGATCACCCTGTTCCACGAGTTCGGTCACGGCCTGCACCACATGCTGACCCGCATCGAAACCGCTGGCGTCGCCGGTATCAGCGGTGTGCCATGGGATGCAGTCGAGCTGCCTAGCCAGTTTATGGAAAACTGGTGCTGGGAGCCGGACGCGCTGGCATTTATCTCCGGCCATTACGAAACGGGTGAACCGCTGCCGAAAGAACTGCTGGATAAAATGCTGGCAGCGAAAAACTCCCAGGCGGCGATGTTTATCCTGCGCCAGCTGGAGTTCGGCCTGTTCGACTTCCGCCTGCACGCCGAGTTCAGCCCGGAGCAGGGGGCGAAAATCCTCGAAACCCTGGCTGAGATTAAAAAGCAGGTTGCCGTTATTCCAGGGCCAACCTGGGGACGCTTCCCGCACGCGTTCAGCCATATCTTCGCAGGCGGGTACGCCGCAGGCTACTACAGCTACCTGTGGGCCGACGTGCTGGCGGCGGATGCCTTCTCGCGCTTCGAAGAAGAGGGGATTTTCAACCGCGAAACCGGTCAGTCGTTCCTCGACAACATCCTGACCCGCGGCGGTTCAGAAGAGCCTATGGAATTGTTCAAACGCTTCCGTGGCCGCGAGCCTCAGCTGGATGCGATGCTGGAGCATTACGGAATCAAAGGCTGATTGCTACGTGAAGATCTGCTTAGTAGATGAAACAGGCGCCGGGGACGGCGCCTTATCTGTTCTGGCGGCCCGCTGGGGGCTGGAACATGATGAAGACAACCTGATGGCGCTGGTGATGACGCCGGAACATCTGGAGCTGCGCAAGCGCGATGAGCCAAAGCTTGGCGGGATTTTTGTCGATTTTGTCGGCGGCGCGATGGCGCACCGGCGTAAGTTCGGCGGCGGTCGCGGCGAAGCGGTGGCCAAGGCGGTTGGCATTAAAGGGAGCTATCTTCCGGACGTGGTGGACGCCACGGCGGGGCTGGGGCGCGATGCGTTTGTGCTGGCCTCGGTGGGCTGCCGGGTGCGGATGCTGGAGCGTAATCCGGTTGTCGCCGCGCTGCTCGACGACGGGCTGACGCGGGGCTATGAGGACCCGGAAATCGGCCCGTGGTTACAGGAACGTTTACAACTTATTCATGCCTCCAGCCTGACGGCGCTCACCGACATCACCCCGCGCCCGCAGGTGGTTTATCTCGACCCCATGTTCCCGCATAAGCAGAAAAGCGCGCTGGTGAAGAAAGAGATGCGGGTGTTTCAGTCGCTGGTGGGGCCGGATTTAGATGCCGATGGCCTGCTGGAACCGGCTCGTCAGCTGGCGACGAAGCGTGTGGTGGTGAAGCGGCCGGACTATGCGCCGCCGCTGGCGGACGTTGCGACCACTAACGCGGTGACCACGAAAGGGCACCGGTTTGATATTTATTCGGGTACGCCGGAATAGAAAAAGCCGGGTGGCGGCTTCGCCTTACCCGGCCTACATCCTCGATCTATTCCCTCTCCCTTTGGGAGAGGGTTAGGGTGAGGGGAATTTAACGCACTTACTCGTCTTCTTCGTCACGCAGTGGAACAATCAGCATATCCACGTGAACGGTGTTAATCAGCTGGCGCGCGGAAGACATCAGTTTGCTCCAGAAGTCCTGATGGTGACCACATACCACCAGGTCCATATCGTATTTCTTAATCGCATCAACCAGCACCTGGCCCAGATCGCCGCTACCGCTTAAGGTTTCAGTGATCGGATAGCCCGCGTTGGTAGAAAGCTCGCTCAGCGCGTGGTGAGTCTCTTCGGAGATGCGTTTCTGCATATCGCCGAGATTCACGTCGATCAGACCGGTGTAGAGGTCGGAGTAATTCACATCAACGTGAATCAGCGAAACTTTCGCGTTGTAGGGACGTGCCATGGATACTGCTTTATCAACCAGCACTTTACTCTCCGGGGAGAGGTCTACCGCGATAAGAATGTGTTTGTAAGCCATAGTGTTACTCCTTCCTTAAGTTATCGATGACTAAATGGGAAAGCCGTCGTCTGATGCTTTCATTACGGCCCAGTTAAACATATTTTTCAAGCTTTGGTGTTGATAACGATTAACCTTGTGGCAAAAAAATTAACGGATCTCCTACACTATTTAATGAGCCGTTCGGATATTAAAACGCGAACCGGATCGACTTTTGGTCATTCTTTCACTGAACTGTCTGTCAGGGCATTGGGGTGCGGTAGCTCAGGAGCCTTGCTTCGTGGGCGGACGCCGGGGAGGATGTATGATTAGCACCGTCGCATTGTTTTGGGCGTTATGCGTGGTTTGCATAGTGAATATGGCGCGCTACTTCTCATCGTTACGTGCGCTGTTAGTGGTACTTCGTGGTTGCGATCCGTTGCTTTATCAGTATGTGGACGGTGGAGGGTTCTTCACCTCGCACGGACAGCCCAGCAAGCAGATGCGTCTGGTGGGGTATATCTACTACCAACGCTACCGCGATCACCACGATGAAGAGTTTATCCGTCGCTGCGAGCGCCTGCGTCGTCAGTTCATTTTGACCAGCGCCCTCTGTGGTCTGGTTGTGGTGAGTATGATTGCGCTGATGATTTGGCACTGAGCATAAAAAAAGCGGGCCAGTTTCCTGACCCGCTTTTTTGTCGCCTTCAGCCGATTAAATCAGCTTCAGCGAAATCCAGTACAGACCGCCAGACAGCAGGATGGACGCCGGGAGGGTGAACACCCAGGCCATCAGGATGTTGGTCACGGTTTTACGCTGCAAACCGCCGCCGTCAACAATCATTGTACCTGCCACGGACGAAGAGAGTACGTGGGTGGTGGAGACTGGCATACCGGTGTAACTCGCCAGACCGATAGATACCGCTGCCGTCATCTGCGCGGACATACCCTGCGCATAGGTCATGCCTTTCTTACCGATCTTCTCGCCGATGGTGGTCGCCACACGACGCCAGCCAATCATCGTACCGATACCCAGCGCCAGCGCGACCGCCATGATGATCCAGATTGGCGCGTACTCAATGGTATTGAGCATATCGCCTTTCAGTTTCTTCAGCAGACGTTGGTCGTCAGCATTAACCTCTGGCAGCTTCGCGACTTTATCGGTCACGTCGGAGATACAGAGCATGATGCGACGCAGCTGACCACGCTGTTCAACAGCCAGTTTGTCATAGCTTTCGATATCGGCCAGCATGCCTTTCGCACGTTCCAGCGCGTTAATCGCGTTTGCCGGATGGCAATGGAACTCGCCCGGTGCCGTCGTTGCGCCTGACTCCGGAGAAGGAATCAGCTGGTCCACGCCGGTCGCTTTCTTCAGCAAATCAGGATGCTGCTGGAAGTAAGTCTCAACGTTGTTTACCGCATCACGGGTACGGGTGATTTCGTAACCGGAGGCGTTCATGTTAACCACGAAGCCCGCCGGTGCGACGCCAATCAGAACCAGCATCACCAGGCCGATACCTTTCTGACCATCGTTCGCGCCATGAGAGAAGGCGACGCCGATAGCGGAAATGATCAGCGCGATACGCGTCCAGAACGGCGGCTTTTTCTTGCCGTCTTTCTTCTCACGCTCTGCTGGCGTCAGGTGGATACGCGCACGTTTTTTCGTGTTGCTCCAGTAGCGACGCAGGATGAAAATCAAGCCACCCGCCACCACCAGACCGACGATAGGGGAGATGATCAGAGAGCCGAAAATGCCGAGAACTTTCGGGATATTCAGCGCATCAACGACGGAGGTCCCGGTCATCAGGGCATTGGTTAACCCGATACCGATAATCGCGCCGATGAGGGTGTGAGAGCTGGATGCCGGCAGGCCGAAATACCAGGTACCGAGGTTCCAGATAATCGCAGCAAGCAGCATAGAGAACACCATGGCCAGGCCATGACCGGAACTCACGTTAAGCAGCAGATCCGTTGGCAGCATATGCACAATGGCATACGCAACGCTCAGTCCGCCCAGGAGGACACCAAAAAAGTTAAATACCGCCGCCATAACAACCGCAAGCTGCGATCGCATTGCGCGAGTGTAGATAACCGTTGCTACTGCGTTTGCAGTGTCGTGGAAGCCGTTGATCGCTTCGTAAAACAGCACAAAAACCAGAGCAAGCAATAATAAAAGCCCGGTATGTAAATCCAGGCCGGCAAACAAATGTAGCATAGGACGTTACGCCATTTTGAGGACATGAACGCGGCGCATTATCCAGGACAAATGCGCAACGGGCAAAGTGAAATATAGACTTTTTTTGACATACCACCTGATTTGAGAAATGTGCCTGAAAGGATAATCTTTAAATATCAATGAAATGGCTTTGTAATATCTTTTTACGCTGGTGCGACCACTGAGGAAACTTTACAATCCGCGGCAGTTAACGAAGAGGATTTTGACGTGGAAAGGTTTGATGCCGTAGTTATTGGCGCCGGTGCGGCGGGTATGTTTTGTGCGGCGATGGCCGGACAAGCGGGTCGTCGCGTGCTGCTGCTGGATAACGGAAAAAAGCCTGGCCGCAAGATCCTGATGTCTGGCGGCGGGCGCTGCAACTTTACTAATCTTTATGTCGAGCCTGCGGCCTATTTGAGCCAGAACCGCCATTTTTGCAAATCTGCGCTGGCGCGCTATACCCAGTGGGATTTTATCGAACTGATGGGTAAACACGGTATCGCGTGGCATGAGAAGACGCTGGGACAGCTGTTCTGCGACGACTCCGCGCAACAAATCGTTGATATGCTGGTGGCCGAGTGCGAGAAAGGCGGCGTAGTAATGCGCCTGCGCACCGAAGTGCTGGACGTCGCCCGTGACGAGCAGGGCTACACGCTGCAACTCAACGGTGAGACCGTCAGCGCCGATAACCTGGTGATCGCCAGCGGCGGCCTCTCGATGCCGGGGCTGGGCGCCTCACCGTTCGGCTATAAAATTGCCGAGCAGTTTGGCCTGAAGGTATTGCCCACCCGCGCCGGGCTGGTACCGTTCACGCTGCATAAGCCGCTGCTGGAGCAGCTTCAGACACTCTCCGGCGTGTCTGTACCGTCGGTCATTACGGCCGAAGACGGCACGGTGTTCCGCGAAAACCTGCTCTTTACCCATCGTGGACTCTCGGGGCCGGCGGTATTGCAGATCTCCAGCTACTGGCAGCCGGGGGAGTTTGTCTCCGTAAACCTGGTGCCGGACTGCGATCTGGACGCGTTCCTCAACGAGCAACGCGCCGCGCACCCGAATCAAAGCCTGAAAAATACCCTGGCGATGCAGTTGCCGAAGCGTCTCGTGGAGTGCTTGCAGGTGTTAGGGCAAATTCCGGATGTTGCGCTCAAGCAGCTCAACAGCCGTGAGCAGGAAACGCTGGTGGAGACGCTGACGAACTGGCGCGTACAGCCAAACGGCACCGAAGGCTACCGCACGGCGGAAGTGACGCTGGGCGGCGTGGATACAAACGAACTCTCATCCCGCACGATGGAAGCCCGCAACGTGCCGGGTCTTTATTTCATTGGTGAAGTGATGGACGTGACCGGCTGGCTCGGCGGGTATAACTTCCAGTGGGCGTGGGCCAGTGCCTGGGCATGCGCGCAAGCGCTGGCTGATGTCCGAGGACAATAAAGTTGTACACAAAGCACTAAAGTTGTAACCATTCTCAAAAAACGACGCTAATGTTGTATACTTACTGAATGTGTGGTTATAGGGTTGGAGACTATAAAATGCACATATAGGTACGTATCAATGTCGTTTTTAGGGTACGATAATGGCTAGGGGTAGGCGTCTCAAATCCTATTTGGATTATGAAAATGCGCTAGGTGACGGCATAGGAGTGGGCTATGGCCAAAGTTATCAGCCCTGGCTTAGAGCTCAGGACGTTAAATCCCGTGGAAACCGTTCGATAGTCTTTGGCCTTAAGACGTTTCGAAACCATCATCTCCTTTCTTCTGTCGAAAGTAACTTTTTCTATCTGGCTGAGTTTAATGACTCGGTGATTGATATCCGGGAACAATTCCCACTCTTTCCTCTCCGGCTTACCCAACAAATAGCAAATCATCTACATTTTCAACATCCTATGGTGAGGGGAGTAAGAGGAGTACCTGTCGAAGTTCTGAATGTTATGACAACTGAATCGCCACGGATAATTTAGACACTTCCGAGCCGTTGATAATACTGGTTTTCATATTCTGTCGGTGACATCTGATCGCT
>NZ_JBMKIC010000036.1:0-48014 GCF_049238665.1 Enterobacter cloacae complex sp. IR5450 | reverse complement strand
TGATTTGTTAGCGCAACCAGTAGATCACACTTCATCGTGCTTTTCATTTTTCTGGGGAACCCTCAGCCCACAGGGAGAGGGAGATAATAAGTAGTGAGTACTTACATCACAGCTGCAAACGCCTGCGCCACGCGCTGGACGTTGCTGGCATTCAGACCCGCCACGCACATACGGCCGCTGGCGATCAGGTAGACACCGAACTCTTCACGCAGGCGATCGACCTGCGCTGCGCTCAGTCCGGTGTAGCTGAACATCCCGCGCTGCTTGAGAAGATAATCAAAGTTATGCCCAGGCACGGCCTCTTTCAGGACGTTAACCAGCTCCTGACGCATCGACAGGATGCGCTTACGCATCGCTTCCACTTCCGCAAGCCAGGTGGCTTTCAGTGTTTCGTCACCGAGAACTGTCGCCACCACCTGCGCACCAAAGTTCGGCGGGCTGGAGTAGATCCGGCGGACCGTCGCTTTCAGCTGGCCGAGTACGCGTCCCGCGGCTTCGGCGTCTTCACACACCACGGACAGACCGCCAACGCGCTCGCCGTACAGGGAGAAGATTTTTGAGAAGGAGTTGCTGACCAGAGCGGGAAGCCCCGCGCTGGCAATCGCGCGAATGGCGTAGGCGTCTTCCTCCATGCCCGCGCCAAAGCCCTGATAGGCGATGTCGAGGAACGGGATCAGGTTACGCGCCTTCAGTACCTCGATCACCGCATCCCACTGGGCATTGGTGAGGTCCGCACCCGTCGGGTTATGGCAGCACGGATGCAGCAATACGATACTGCGCTCCGGCAGGGTGTTCAGTTTTTCCAGCAGCGCATCAACGCGCACGCCGTTCGTTTCGCTGTCGAACCACGGATAGGTTTCAACCTTAAAGCCCGCGCCCTCGAAGATCGCAACGTGGTTTTCCCACGTCGGGTCGCTGACCCACACGCCGGAATCCGGGAAGTACTTTTTCAGGAAATCTGCGCCTACCTTCAGCGCACCCGAGCCACCCAGCGTCTGGATAGTCGCCACGCGCTTTTGCGCGAGCACCGCGTGGTCCGCACCAAACAGCAGCGGCGCGATAGTGTTGCGGTAGGTGTTTAATCCTTCCATCGGCAGATAAAGCGAAGCACCGTGCGGGGTTGCGTTAAGACGCGCTTCAGCTTCGGCAACGGCTTTCAACTGAGGAATGATGCCGTCTTCGTTGTAGTAAAGACCAATGCTGAGGTTCACTTTGTCGCTGCGAGGATCTTCTTTGAAACGCTCCATCAAGGAGAGGATAGGGTCGCCGGCGTAGGCGTCTACTTTCTGAAACACGCGATGTTCTCCGGATTATTATGAGGCAGGGAATTCAACAATAAACCGGAAGCGGAAGAAGATCGAGGGGATGTTAACAGAAGCGGGATGCACCGCATCCCGCTCATGCTTAGTCGACATATTTCATCGCGACCCTTGAGGTAAGACGCGTGATAAGTTCGTAAGCACTCACTTTTGTTATTTCAGCAATACGTTCTACCGGCAGGCCTTCGCCCCACATCACCGCATCGTCCCCCGCTTTATCCTGCGCGTCGGGCCCCAGATCAACACAAATCATGTCCATCGCCACGCGGCCGACAATCTTCACTTCACGACCGTTGACCAGCACCGGCGTGCCCGTTGGTGCGGCGCGGGGATAGCCGTCACCGTAGCCCATCGCCACCACGCCAAGACGGGTATCGCGCTCGCTGATCCAGGTGCCGCCGTAACCTACCGGCTCTCCCGCTTTGTGCTCACGCACGGCAATCAGCTTTGAAACCAGCGACATCACCGGCTTAAAGCCAAAGTCCGGCCCCCAGGGTTTGTGCTCCAGTGGCGATACGCCGTAAAGAATGATGCCCGGACGCGCCCAGTCGAAGTGCGACTGCGGCCACAGCAGAATACCGCCGGATGCCGCGATCGAGCGCATCCCCGGTTTGCCTTCGCAGAAGGTATTGAAGATATCAAGCTGCTGTTCCGTTGCGCCGCATTCAGGCTCATCGGCGCGGGCAAAGTGGCTGACGATGTTTACCGGCTGACGCACATTTTTGCACTGACACAGACGCTGATAAAACGCCTCCGCGCTTTCCGGCCGCACGCCCAGACGGTGCATGCCCGTGTCGAGCTTCATCCAGACGGTGACCGGCTCGCTCAGTTCGGCCGTTTCCAGCGCGGCCAGCTGTTCTTCGTTATGCACCGCCGTGTGCAGGTGCTGATCGGCAATGGTCGGCAGGTCCGAGGCTTCAAAAAAGCCTTCGAGGAGCAGAATCGGTTGCGTAATTCCACCTGCGCGCAGGCGGAGAGCTTCTTCGAGACGGGCGACGCCAAAAGCGTCGGCATCGGGGAGCGTTCGCGCGGTCTCAAGAAGACCGTGTCCGTAAGCGTTCGCTTTCACGACTGCAACGAGCTTACTGGCGGGCGCCAGTTCTCGCAGACGTTGCAGGTTGTGTCGCAGAGCGCGGCGGTTAATAACAACAGTTGCCGCTTGCATTTGAATTCCTTAGAAATTACTCATCATCATATTGAGGACCGGCATAGTTGTCGAAACGCGACCACTGGCCGTTAAAGGTCAGACGTACCGTACCGATGGGGCCGTTACGTTGCTTACCAATAATAATTTCGGCGATCCCTTTCAGGTCGCTGTTCTCGTGATAAACCTCATCACGGTAGATGAACATGATTAAGTCGGCATCCTGCTCGATGGAGCCGGATTCACGCAGGTCGGAGTTGACCGGGCGCTTGTCTGCACGTTGTTCCAGAGAGCGGTTAAGCTGCGACAGCGCCACCACCGGCACGTGCAGCTCTTTGGCTAACGCCTTGAGCGAGCGCGAAATCTCGGCAATCTCCAGCGTACGGTTGTCGGAAAGCGACGGAACGCGCATCAGCTGAAGGTAGTCGATCATGATGAGACCGATGCCACCGTGTTCACGGGCGATACGGCGTGCGCGGGAGCGCACTTCCGTCGGCGTCAGGCCGGAGGAGTCATCAATATAGATGTTCCGTTTTTCCAGCAAAATCCCCATGGTGCCGGAGATCCGCGCCCAGTCCTCATCGTCCAGCTGACCGGTACGGATGCGGGTCTGATCCACGCGCGACAGGGACGCCAGAGAACGCATCATGATCTGTTCAGAGGGCATCTCCAGACTGAAGATAAGCACCGGCTTATCCTGCAACATCGCCGCGTTTTCGACGAGGTTCATTGCAAATGTCGTTTTACCCATCGACGGACGTGCGGCCACGATAATCAAATCCGACGGCTGAAGACCTGCCGTTTTCTTGTTGAGATCGTCATAACCGGTGTTCACCCCCGTCACGCCATCGTGCGGCTGCTGGAAAAGCTGCTCAATACGTGCGACGGTGGCGTCGAGCACATCGGCGATGTTTTTCGGGCCTTCGTCTTTATTCGCACGGCTTTCGGCGATTTTAAAGACGCGGGATTCCGCCAGGTCGAGCAGATCTTCGCTGGTGCGCCCCTGGGGATCGAAACCGGCCTCGGCGATCTCATTCGCCACCGAGATCATCTCGCGGACAACGGCACGTTCACGAACTATATCAGCGTAAGCGCTGATATTCGCGGCACTTGGCGTGTTTTTTGACAGTTCTGCCAGATAGGCAAATCCGCCGACGCTGTCGAGCTGTCCCAGACGCTCCAGCGATTCTGCGAGCGTAATCAGGTCGATCGGGCTGCCCGACTCCTGCAAACGCGCCATTTCCGTAAAGATGTGGCGGTGCGGGCGGGTATAGAAGTCTTCCGCGACAACGCGCTCGGCGACGTCGTCCCAGCGTTCGTTATCCAGCATTAAACCGCCCAACACCGACTGTTCCGCTTCAATCGAGTGCGGCGGGACTTTTAACCCGGCGACCTGATAATCACGCTCACGAGGTTCAGTCTGTTTGTTGAAGGGTTTGTTTCCTGCCATAGTGAATGGAGTTACCGAGATAAAGAGTGGGTCGAAAGATTACCACATTCTGGAGGAAGCATGGCAACACGTATTGAATTTCACAAGCATGGTGGCCCTGACGTACTCAAAGCGGTGGAATTTACCCCCGCTGCGCCTGGCGAGAACGAAATCCAGGTGGAAAACAAAGCTATCGGCATTAACTACATCGATACCTATATTCGCGGCGGCCTCTATCCGCCTCCGTCGATGCCGAGCGGGCTGGGCACAGAGGCGGCCGGCATCGTCAGCAAAGTGGGCAGCGCGGTTAAGCACATTAAGGAAGGCGATCGCGTGGTGTACGCGCAGTCGGCGCTGGGCGCTTACAGCTCCATCCATAACGTTCCGGCCGAGAAAGCGGCGCTTCTGCCAAATGCGATCGGCTTCGAGCAGGCTGCCGCCTCATTCCTGAAAGGGCTGACGGTCTATTATCTGCTGCGTAAAACCTACGAAATTAAGCCTGACGAGCAATTCCTGTTTCACGCAGCCGCAGGTGGCGTGGGGCTGATTGCCTGCCAGTGGGCGAAAGCCCTGGGCGCGAAGCTGATCGGCACCACAGGCAGCGCGCAAAAAGCGCAGCGTGCGCTGGACGCGGGCGCATGGCAGGTGATCAACTACCGGGAAGAGAGCATCGTTGAGCGGCTAAAAGAGATCACTGGCGGCAAAAAGGTCCGCGTGGTGTATGACTCGGTGGGGAAAGACACCTGGGAATCTTCGCTGGACTGCCTGCAACGTCGCGGGCTGATGGTGAGCTTCGGTAACGCCTCCGGGGCTGTCACCGGGGTGAACCTGGGCATTCTGAATCAGAAAGGATCACTGTACGTCACTCGCCCTTCCCTGCAAGGTTACATCACCAACCGGGAAGAACTTGAGGAAGCCAGCAACGAGCTGTTCTCGCTGATCGCCAGCGGGGTGATTAAAGTGGATGTGGCAGAGGCGCAGAAATATCCGCTGACCGATGCGCAACGTGCGCATGAGGTGCTGGAGAGCCGGGCAACGCAGGGGTCGAGTCTGTTAATTCCCTGAGCCATAAAAAGAAATTGGGCTTCCCGTGGGAAGCCCTTTCTTTTTTTAGTTCGGCTGTATGTAGGGTACAGCTCGATGAATTCTTTAGCGGCAGCCATAGTGACAGATTCGATAAGTAAATCCTATTCTGTTCTAAGGATTGCTGCCGGAAAAGTTGCAGGTATGTGACGTACCCCTCAATACCTTAGTAACGGAAGCGGTTATTACGCTGATAACTGGGCAGTTTTGGCGATTTAATCGCCCGTATCGCCCATACCACCGCAATCGCCAGAAGTAACCACGGCAAGAGTTTAATCGTCAGGGCAAATAAACCGCCGACAAACATCACCACCGTGGCCACAACGAGCGCGGCCAGGATACCGAGCAGCGACACGCCCGTGACCATCAGCATGATAAAGAAACCAATCACAAAAAGTAGTTCAAGCATGGTGCTCTCCCACGAGTTCCCGAATGATGCTGCGATCGTTACAAGAAACATGCCAAAAATAAGTTGTTGTTCTGAAAGCAAAACGCCCCGCAATGTGTTGCAGGGCGTGGCGTATTTGACCATCTTTTAGCGAAATTTAACGTTTATCCGCAACCAGACGCAGCGCGTGTTCCAGTACCTCAATATCCGCACCGGCTTTATGCGCGTTCTCGCTGAGATAACGACGCCACTGGCGCGCACCAGGAATGCCCTGGAACAGGCCAAGCATATGGCGGGTAATGTGGCCCAGATACGTACCATGACTCAGTTCGCGCTCAATGTACGGATACATGGCGCGCACTACGGCCACGGGATCGGTGTCAGCACCCTCAACGCCAAAGATTTCCCGGTCAACCGTCGCCAGAATGCCCGGATTCTGATACGCCTCGCGTCCGACCATCACGCCATCCATATGTTCGAGGTGCGCTTTGGCCTCGTCCAGCGACTTAATACCGCCATTGATCGACATGGTCAGGTGTGGGAAGTCGCGTTTCAGCTGGTACACGCGCGGGTAGTCCAGCGGCGGGATCTCGCGGTTTTCTTTCGGGCTGAGGCCTGAGAGCCAGGCTTTACGGGCGTGGATGATAAACATCTCGCATTCACCCTTCCCTGATACCGTGTTGATGAAATCACACAGAAACTCATAGCTGTCCTGGTCGTCTATGCCGATACGGGTTTTGACCGTGACCGGGATAGAGACGACGTCGCGCATCGCTTTGATGCAGTCCGCCACCAGGTGTGCATTTCCCATCAGACACGCGCCGAACATACCGTTTTGCACACGGTCGGACGGGCAACCGACGTTGAGGTTAATCTCGTCATAGCCGCGTTCTTCAGCCAGCTTCGCGCACTGCGCCAGCGCAGCCGGATCGCTGCCACCCAGTTGCAGCGCAACCGGATGCTCCTCTTCGCTGTACGCCAGATAATCGCCCTTGCCATGAATAATTGCGCCGGTAGTGACCATTTCGGTGTACAGCAGCGTATGGCGGGAGAGCTGGCGCAGGAAATAGCGGCAGTGTCTGTCCGTCCAGTCGAGCATTGGCGCAATGGAGAAACGGTGTGCAGGGAAAGCGGTCTGGAATTCTGACGACATGGCGAAGTTTTAAGCATCTGGTGGAAAAGGGGCGCTACTATAGCATAAAGAAAAGCCGGAGGCGCAGCGCCTCCGGTGGACTTTAGAACGTCATGCTCAACTGTGCCCCTGCGCCCCAGGTCTCGTCTTCGCCATAAAGCCCCATCAGGTCAACGTGGACGGCGTTGAACGGCGCGAAACCGACACCGCCGGTAAAGACGTTGCTGTCGTTCCCTTTCATATCCGCACGATAACCGGCGCGTACTGCCAGCCAGCTCAGTGGCGTGACTTCGGCACCGACGCCAACGTACTGGGAGGTGTCTTCGCTTTTAAAGCCCTTGGTTTCGGTCAGATCGCCGTCTGCGGTAAGCGTGACCAGATCGTTATGCCAGGCGGCCCCGGCAGTGACCAGCGGACGGATCTGATAGGTGTCTTTATAACTCACTACCTCTCCCGTGCGTCCGTTGCGAATGCGGATATCTTTGGTATCGATATCGCGCGACATCAGGTTTTGTCCGCTCACACCGACCGTCCAGTTTTCACCGAAATCAGCCGCAATACCGGCATCGACGTTGAAGCCAGTGTCGTCGGTACGGTAGCGGCTGTCGTTCCACTTATTACTGTCGTAATCGTAGATTGAGGTGGTGTAGTTATAGAGCCAGGTTTTTTGCAACTTCGGCGTGACGCCAACGGAAACCGGAACGCCGCCAAGATCGAACTGACGGGCCACCGCAATACCGTAGTCGGACACAATCGCCGCCCGACCAGACGCCGTAGAGTTAAGGTTTTTGGTGATCTGATCGGTACCGTTTAGCGCGGCATCCAGCGCCACACCGGCAGCCACCGCATCGCTTCGTTGTATACCGCGCAGATAATCAATGTCCTGCTGATCGATTGAAGAGCTGACCCGGCCATGGGCATAGCCTTTTGCCATAAAGGCCACGGAAAGAACATCGTTAGGGATACTGACGGCAATCCCCGCCCCTGCGGTGGCGTGTGCGGTCTTGCCTTTCAGGTAGTCCAGTTCATCAGCGAGATCTTTCGCTGCGCCCTGGAACTGATTGATCGAACCTAATGGATTGGTGATAACTTCAATGGGGGTCAGACTATCAACCACATCCTTGTAATGATTGATTTTGTCGTTAATGGTATCAATCTCGTCCTGAAGATTGTCTTCATCGGTCACCTGCACGCCAACGGGCGGCAAAATAACCGTCACATCATCCTCGGGCTTAGATTTTGCCAGCAACGCGGGGTTGATTAACGCCCCGCTGCCATAGCTCCCTGCCGCGACACCCGTTCCGCCCATTGCGTCGCTACGCGCTTCCGTCCAGGTATTGGCTGCTCCCGCCTGATTTGCCATAAAAAAGGAGACAGCGATGCTAACCATCGAAAATTTAAAATGTTTTTTCACAGTGTGCTCGTAAATAGTTTGTTATTAGTTAACCCTGTCTGTTATCACCCAAACAGGAACGAACTATTGCTGTGAATAAGTGCAAAAAGACCCGCTATTTCCTTAAGTTAAATTCCATCCCGGCCTGTTGTAATATGTGACGACCATCAATATTTATAGAAGAGGAAATTATTTTCGCCCAGGTTTTCCATCGTGCGGCCCAAAAAACTGAGGCGGATGGTCGACCCAGCGGTCTTCGCGCGTCGCGGCATACACCGGATTGAGCGGATAGTAGATACGGTTATGTTTTTTATTGGCCTCACCCACCACCAGTAAGCGCACCTCTTCATCGGTATTGTTGATAAAGGTGTGACACACGCCCGTCCCGGCTGGAAATCCCACGCTGTCTCCGGGTTCGAGCTTCCATAAATAGCCATTGATCCAGGCCTCAGGGTAACCCTCCAGAACGTAAACAAACTCCTCTTCGTCGCTTTCCGCATGCGGATAAGATGTGCGGCGTCCGGGCGGCAGCCGTTCATGGTGAATACCAATGCGGCCGAGACCCAGTTTGCGGGCCAGCGGCGCGCCAATAGAAAAACGTTCGTTGCTGTCAGGATACGTTGCGTCATCAGCGCCTTCCACGTCCCGCCAGTGCCGAATACAGTCAGGTCTTTTCATTTTGCGATCTCCTGATTTGCGATGCGTCAGGTATAGCACAGCCTGGCGGATCTCGGTGTTTTTAGCAGAACATGATAAAGTGAGAGTTTTCACCCCTTACCACATCCGAGGTGCCCGATGGACAAGTCCACAAAAGAGCTGTTAGCGCAAGCTGAAAAGCTGTGCGCGCAACGCAATGTGCGCCTGACCCCGCAGCGCCTTGAGGTACTGCGTCTGATGAGCCTGCAACAGGGCGCCATCAGCGCCTACGATCTGCTCGATCTGCTGCGTGAAAGCGAGCCGCAGGCAAAACCGCCGACCGTTTATCGGGCGCTGGATTTTCTGCTGGAGCAAGGATTTGTGCATAAAGTGGAATCAACAAACAGCTATGTGCTGTGCCATCTTTTTGACCAGCCAACTCACACGTCCGCCATGTTTATCTGCGATCGCTGTGGTGTGGTGAAAGAAGAGTGTGCGGAAGGTGTGGAAGATATTATGCATACGCTGGCAGCCAGAATGGGCTTTGCGCTGCGCCATAACGTGATTGAAGCCCACGGCTTATGTTCTGCCTGCGTGGAGGTGGAGTCATGCCGTCATCAGGATGACTGTCAGCACGATCACTCTATCCTGGTGAAGAAAAAGCCGCGTTAAAGCCAAAGAAAAAGGCGGCTCAGGGCCGCCCTTGGGGATAGTACCGGTTACCAGCGGTAGTCGTTACGGGTTTCCCAGTCTTTGACTTCGTTTTCCGCCTGATCTTTTTCGTAACCGTAGCGCTCCTGGATTTTACCTACCAGCTGATCGCGCTTACCTTCAATGACGGTCATATCGTCATCTGTCAGCTTACCCCACTGTTCTTTCGCTTTACCTTTGAATTGCTTCCAGTTGCCGCCGATTTCGTCTTTATTCATAATCGTGTCCTCGTGTTAAGCGTCTATGAGTATCGCCCGCTACGTTCTTTTCTGCTGGACGTGATTATTATTGTAGTTAAGGATTCGGTAGTTGTTTTTATATTCGGAATCTTTAACCGTTACGATATATCGTGCGGGGCTGGAAACCAGGTATTGTTTCGCCAGTGACGATGCCAGATAACTGCCAGCGAAAGGCCACGCAGTGAGAGAAACACCGCCAGCGCCAGCCACAGACCATGATTGCCGAGATACGGCAGGGTCAGCAGCGTCAGGCCAAACCCCGCCGCCGCGACGGCCATGCTGTTGCGCATCTCCGCCCCTCGCGTCGCACCAATAAACATGCCGTCCAGCAAATAGCACCACACACCCACCACCGGTAATACTACCTGCCAGAGGATGTAGCGATCGGCCAGCTCACGTAGCGCGGGCAACGAGGTGAGTAGTGCGACAATATGCCCACCAAAACAGGCGTATACCAGAGCAAAGGCCAGCGCCACCAGACCCGCCTGACGACAGGCAGCACGCCAGACTTCACGTAACTGGCCGCTTTCACGCGCGCCATAGGCCTGCCCTGAATGCGCCTCCACGGCGTAAGCAAAACCATCCAGCGCGTAAGCGGTAAAGGTCAGTAACGTCATGAGCACTGCGTTGACGGCAACGATCTCAGGCCCAAGACGCGCACCAAAAACGGTTAAGGCGCCAAAGCAGAGTTGCAGCAGGAGAGAACGGAGCATGATGTCGCGATTAAGCGCCAGCAGCTTACGAATGTTGCCGCGCCAGGCCGATTTCAGCAGATCCAGGGTGATACCGCGCATCGCCAGCACGCGCCAGACCATCCCCAAACCGATCAGCAGCGTACCGTACTCGGCAATTGCCGTGGCCAGCGCCGCGCCCCGGACGTTCATGTGCAGCCCCATCACCAGCCACAGATCGAGCACAATGTTAAGCAGGTTGCCCACCACCAGCAGGATCACCGGCGCGCGGGCGTACTGCACGCCCAGCAGCCAGCCCAGCAGGACCAGGTTTGCCAGTGAAGCGGGCGCGCTGAGCCAGCGAATTTCGAGGAACCGCCGGGCCTGTTCCAGTACGGCATCGCTGCCGCCTACAATATGGAGCGCAAGATCAATCAGCGGCGTACGCAACAGAACGATTAACGCGCCGGCACCGAATGCCAGAATGAGCGGCTGAACCAGCGCACGCGCCAGACGCAGGGGATCTTTTGCACCATACGCCTGGGCCGTCAGGCCCGTCGTACTCATGCGCAGAAAAAGCAGCAGCATAAAGAGAAAGCTGGTCGCCGTTGCGCCGATCGCGACGCCGCCGAGATAAATCGGCGAATCGAGATGCCCGATAACCGCCGTATCCACCAGCCCAAGCAGAGGAACGGTAATATTGGAAAAAATCATCGGTAGCGCAAGACGCCACAACGCCTTATCGGCAGAAGTTAGCAATGCCATGGAAATTACCGGAATCAGAAAACAGGCCAGGCTGTAGAGGAACTACAGCCTGTCAGGAAGAGATTACAGCCATTCACCGTTGCGGATAACGCCGACCGCCAGTCCTTCAATAGAGAAGCTCTGCTCGCGGAGATCCACCACAATCGGGGAGAATTCATTGTTTTCAGGCAGAAGCTGCACGGTATTGCCTTGTTTCTTCAGGCGCTTAACCGTCACTTCATCATCAATGCGCGCCACCACGACTTGCCCGTTACGCACGTCCTGCGTTTTGTGTACCGCCAGCAGATCGCCATCCAGAATACCGATATCTTTCATGGACATTCCGCTAACGCGCAGCAGGAAATCGGCGCTCGGCTTGAACATGCCTGGATCAACCTGATAGTGCCCTTCGATGTGCTGCTGCGCCAGCAGAGGTTCACCTGCCGCTACGCGACCCACCAGCGGAATACCGCTCTCTTCTTCCACCAGCAGACGAATACCGCGTGAGGCGCCGGAAACAATCTCAATCACGCCCTTACGCGCCAGCGCTTTAAGGTGCTCTTCGGCAGCATTAGGAGAACGGAAGCCCAGACGCTGCGCAATTTCTGCACGCGTGGGTGGCATACCCGTCTGGCCGATATGATCCCGAATGAGATCAAACACCTCTTGCTGCCTGGTCGTTAACGCTTTCATACCGCCCCCTGGGTGTATATACAGTTATGCTGTGAGTATATACAGTCAAAGGCGATTTTGGAACCAAAAACTGCACAAAAAACCAGGGACTTAATTATTCCTCGAGGCTCATCGGAAATGCGACCAAAGCAGCGTGACCCAGGTGATCGCCGCAGTGATAATCGCCAGCAGTACGGCAGCGGAACCCATGTCTTTCGCCCGGCCAGACAATTCATGGAATTCCGACCCGATTCGGTCAACAACGGCCTCAATAGCGCTATTAAGAATTTCCACTATCATCACCAGAAAGACAGATCCGATGAGCAGTACGCGGGTGATAGCATCAACATCAAGGAAGCAGGCGATGACAACGGCAACGATTGCAGCAACCGCCTCCTGGCGGAAAGCGGCTTCATTAACCCATGCAGCGCGGAAACCTTTCCATGAATAACCGGCAGCTTTAATGATTCGAGTTAACCCAGTGGTATTATTGGCCATTAAAAGAACCTTTTATGATAAATAGCGTCTGTAACTAAAGCCGCAGCGCGTTTTGCTGCAACCTGAAGTATGACGGGTAACAACAGAAATTTTGCGCGCTTTCTGTTATCCTTGCGCCGCAATTGCATTATTAACCAGAGGCTTTACATCGTTTATGTCCGGCTGGCCACGAATTTACTACAAATTACTTAATTTACCATTAAGCGTCCTGGTAAAAAGTAAGTCTATCCCAGCAGAACCTGCGCTGGAATTAGGGCTCGATACGTCGCGCCCTATTATGTACGTTTTGCCTTATAACTCGAAGGCAGACCTGCTGACGCTTCGCGCTCAATGTCTGGCGCACGATTTACCTGACCCACTTGAACCGCTGGAAGTCGACGGTACGCTGCTGCCACGCTACGTGTTCATCCATGGCGGGCCGCGCGTGTTCACCTATTACACGCCGAAAGAAGAGTCCATTAAGCTGTTCCATGATTACCTCGATCTGCACCGCAGCAACCCCGATCTGGACGTGCAGATGGTGCCGGTGTCGGTGATGTTTGGCCGTCGTCCGGGGCGCGAAAAAGGGGAAGAGAACCCGCCGCTGCGTATGCTCAACGGCATTCAGAAGTTTTTCGCCGTCTCCTGGCTGGGACGCGACAGTTTTGTCCGCTTCTCACCTTCCGTTTCACTGCGCCGCATGGCGGATGAACACGGCACTGACAAAATCATTGCGCAAAAGCTGGCGCGCGTTGCGCGTATGCACTTTGCACGTCAGCGTCTGGCGGCCGTTGGACCACGTCTCCCGGCACGTCAGGATCTGTTCAACAAGCTGCTGGCTTCCAAAGCGATTGCCCGTGCCGTAGAAGATGAAGCGCGCAGCAAGAAAATTTCGCACGAGAAAGCGCAGCAGAACGCAATCGCGCTGATGGAAGAGATCGCCGCGAACTTCTCCTACGAGATGATTCGCCTCTCTGACCGTATCCTCGGCTTCACGTGGAACCGCCTCTATCAGGGGATTAACGTCCACAACGCCGAACGCGTGCGTCAGTTAGCGCACGACGGCCACGAGATTGTCTATGTGCCCTGCCACCGCAGCCACATGGACTACTTGTTGCTCTCTTACGTGCTCTATCACCAGGGGTTGGTGCCACCGCATATTGCTGCCGGTATCAACCTGAACTTCTGGCCAGCAGGCCCGATTTTCCGCCGTCTGGGTGCGTTCTTCATTCGTCGTACCTTTAAAGGTAACAAGCTTTACTCCACCGTCTTCAGGGAGTATCTGGGCGAGCTGTTCAGCCGCGGTTATTCTGTGGAGTACTTTGTTGAAGGCGGTCGCTCGCGTACCGGTCGTCTGCTCGATCCAAAGACCGGCACGCTGTCGATGACCATTCAGGCCATGCTGCGTGGCGGTACCCGTCCTATAACGCTGGTGCCGATTTACATCGGTTATGAACACGTGATGGAAGTGGGCACCTACGCGAAAGAGCTGCGCGGTGCGACTAAAGAGAAAGAGAGTCTGCCGCAGATGCTGCGTGGGCTGAGTAAATTGCGCAACCTCGGCCAGGGATACGTGAACTTTGGCGAGCCCCTGCCGCTGATGACATATCTGAACCATCATGTTCCGGAGTGGCGCGAGTCTATCGATCCTATCGAAGCGGTACGTCCGGCCTGGCTGACGCCAACGGTCAACGGCATTGCATCCGAGCTGATGGTACGCATCAACAATGCTGGTGCGGCAAACGCCATGAACCTGTGTTGTACTGCGCTTCTGGCCTCTCGCCAGCGTTCACTGACCCGCGAACAGCTGACCGAGCAGATTGACTGCTACCTGGATATCATGCGCAACGTGCCGTATTCCGTGGATTCGACCGTGCCGTCTGCCACCGCCAGCGAGCTGATCGATCACGCGTTGCAGATGAACAAGTTCGAAGTCGAGAAAGATACGATTGGTGACATCATCATTCTGCCGCGCGAGCAGGCCGTGCTGATGACCTACTACCGTAATAACATCACGCACATGCTGATGCTGCCGTCGCTGATGGCGGCCATTATTACCCAGCACCGCCGTATTTCGCGTCAGGAGCTGCTGCGCCATATTCAGGCCATCTACCCGATGCTGAAAGCGGAGCTGTTCCTGCGCTGGAGTAAGGATGAACTGGCGGCAGAGCTCGATAAAATGACGGCAGAGATGCATCGTCAGGGGCTGATTACCATCAGTGATGATGAACTGCATATCAATCCGTCACGTTCACGTACCTTGCAGCTCCTGGCTTCCGGTGCGCGTGAGACGTTGCAGCGCTACGCCATTACCTTCTGGTTGCTGAGTGCAAATCCGTCCATCAACCGCGGTACGCTGGAAAAAGAGAGCCGGACGCTGGCCCAGCGCCTCTCCGTTCTGCATGGCATTAACGCCCCGGAATTCTTCGACAAAGCGGTATTCAGCTCCCTGGTGCTGACGCTGCGCGACGAAGGGTACATTAGCGATACGGGCGATGCCGAGCCGGAAGAGACGATGAAGGTTTACCAGATGCTGGCAGAGCTGATTACCGCGGATGTGCGTTTAACGATTGAGAGTTCGACGCAGGGCGAATGATGCTAAAGCCGGGTGACGCTAACGCCTACCCGGCCTACATGTTCCGCTAAATCGTAGGCCGGGTAAGGCGAAGCCGCCACCCGGCTTTTTTATGACCAGTAACTCATCGCCAGGCCCAGAAACAGCGCCAGCCCGACGTAGTTATTATTCAGAAACGCTTTAAAGCAGGCTTCACGCTCGCGCTTCGCGATCAGCTTCTGCTGATACGCAAACAGCAGCCCCGCCACCAGTACGGACCAGTAAAACTCCCAGTTCAGCCCGTTCAGGCGACCAATCGCCACCATCAGCGCCAGCACCGCCACCTGTAATATGCCGATGATCAGCTTGTCGTGACGACCAAACAGGATCGCCGTCGATTTGATGCCAATCTTGAGATCGTCATCGCGATCGACCATCGCGTATTGGGTATCGTACGCAACGGCCCAGAGAATATTCGCCAGGAACATCAGCCAGCAGCTGAGCGGAACGGACTCGCTGACCGCGGCAAACGCCATGGGAATCGACCAGCCAAATGCCGCACCCAATACCACCTGCGGCAGATGGGTGTATCGCTTCATGAACGGGTAAACCCAGGCCAGCGCCAGAGCCGCAACGGACAGTAGAATGGTCATGGTGTTAAGGGTTAACACCAGCATGAAAGAGAGAAGCACCAGCACCACAAACAGAATGCGCGCCTCTTTCCCGGTCACCTGACCGCTCGGCAGAGGACGATTCGCGGTGCGCTTAACATGTCCATCAAATTTCCGGTCAGCATAGTCGTTGACCACACAACCCGCAGCGCGCATCAGCCAGACACCCGCCACAAACACCGCCAGGATCCACAACGGCGGCACGCCCGGCGTGGCAACCCACAGCGCCCATAAGGTCGGCCACAGTAGCAGCAGCGCGCCAATGGGTTTATCAGTACGCATCAGGCGGTGATAGGCCAGCAGCTTATTCTGCGTCAGACTCCACTCCATTTTCTCTCCCTCTTAGTACAACGGCGATGCAGGCAAAAAGAGTTCCGTCAGTATTAACGGCTTGCCACTCAAACGAAGGCGGGAACGGCGCCCCCACAAATCGGCATCGCAACCAATTTCAATAAAATCACGGGTCAGTTCAGACGAGGTGAACAGATAGCGCCCCAGGGGCGTTTTGCCGAGGCGTTGCAATGCAAGCTCCGGCCCGGAAAGTGTAGACTCAGGAACCACCGTCCGCCCGGCAAGCCACGGCTCGCCATCTGCACAGAGTAAAATTTCACGCAGCCAGTAGCGTTCTTCCTGCGGCAGCAGCGGCAGCTCGCTGGCAATCTCCGCAGGCGAGACAAACCCTTCCTGAATCATCGTCACCGTGACCGTTTTACCCTGTTGCTCAAAACGTTTTGTCATGGAATCTTCCAGCAGCAGCCAGTCCAGTTGCTCCGGGTCAAGCGCGGGTATTTGGTCGAAATAGCGTAGCGCACGCAGCTGCGTTAGCGCGGGGTGTGACATGCCAGACTCTCCGATACATAACGTAAAGGCATTGTATCGCAGATTGGCAAAATGAGGACGGACAAACCAAATTTAGCGATCACTATCGCAACAATGGTGCAACTTAGCCAAAAAAAGTGCGCCCGTGAAGGCGCACCAAACGACTAACAAAATCAGCACTGTGGGGAGACGGTTACCCCTTGCCTTTTACACTGCTGATAAAGGTGGAACGGGCAGTGGTTGAACCTAAACGCTCGGCTTCATCAAGCAGTTTCAGCGCTTTATCGACATCGCCGTTTTTAACTGCCTGCTTGATGGCGTTGTTAAAGTACGTTTCAGTATCGTTAAGCACCGGCTCGGCTTTTTTCGCCGGGGCCGGAGCCGCGGCCGGTGTTGCGGCTGGCGCGGCATACACAGGCGCGGCAGTATTACCCACCGTTACCGGCCCCGGGCCAGATGAGCCAAACAGCGGGCCTACGAGTACGCTGGAGGCGCTGTTGGTAGAGACTTTCAGCTTGATCAGGCCGTCGGTAGTATGGCGAGCATGCGGATCCGGGATATCCGGGACAGCGTTACCGGTGCCTTTTGCGTAGGCTTTCGCCGGATCAACCAGCTTCGTTGTCTGTTGCAGATCTTTTTCAGTCGTGAACACCAGGACATAAATCTTCTGCTGACCCAGGGCTGGCGTCAGGCGCATAACGCCTTCCAGCCGATCGGCACTCATGACGCCAGGCTCCTGATAGCTGAAATAGTCGCTTGGGAAGAATGCGGATGGCGTCATGCTCTGATCGAGGATCAGCACGTTAGGCGCGAAGACGCTGGTCTGTTTATTGACTTCACTGGTTAACGTCAGGGTCAGCTCGCCGATATTCGCCGGCACGCTGAAAGCCGCAACCGGACCGCTGATACCCGGCACGTTCAGCGACTGACCGCCAGCGGCAAGCTGCGTGGTTTGCGTTTTCGACTGATCAACTGGCGTCCACACCAGTTGCTGAAGTGCCGCAGCCGGAATAGCTGGCGCAGCACTGGTATTTTGAGGAACAAAATTCACATCTGCATAGGTGAGCGCAGGCGCACAGGCCAACAGCCCCGCAGAGAGGCACAGCGCGACGAGACTTTTCTTCATTTTCATTGTTATTACCTCTGATAGCGTGAGCACTGCGGTGGCCAGGCAATAGCGCGCAGCACCCTAAGGAGAGAGGGGCTTACGCCCCTCTTTTCAGGTCATTACGTCAGGCTCGACGAATTACCACCAGATTTCCATCTGGGCGCCGAAGGTCCACTCATCGTTGTCGCCACGGCTGAAGGTTTTCGCGGAGGTGTCGCTATACGCTACGCCAGAGGTGTAACCTGCACCTGAGTCGTTGTTTGCATAGCCCCATTTCTCATCCCACTTCGCGTAGGTTGCGAAGACACGGATAGCCGGACGGGACCAGATGCTGTCGCCTGCCTGCCATTGCTGTGCCAGGGTGATTTTGTACTGGCTGTTTTTGTCGTCAGTTTTCTGAGACTTAACGTTGTCGTAGCCCACTTCCAGCAAGGTGCTCATGATCGGCGTCCATTTGAACATTGGACGAACACCCACGGTCCACCACTCGGTACCGTTGTTGTTGTCACGATCGATGTTCTGGTACATACCGACGTACATCAGGTCCCAACGGTCTGCCAGGGTGATTGCACCGTGGTCCAGCACGCGCCACATAGAGCCGTCGTTATCGATGCTGCCGCCCTGTGGAATACCTTTACCGTTAGAGGTCATGGAATCCGTACCGTATTGCAGTACGAACTTGTTGAATCCTTTCATCATGCTCTGGGTGTGTTCAGCGGTGAACAGCCAGCCATCTTTAGAGGCGCCAGGTTGCAGATAGTAGTCGTCAGGAATGTTGGTATGACCGTAGTCAACGCCCAGCTCCAGCGTACCGCCCGGGTTGGTTTCCAGACCGGCTAAACGGACGTCGAAGACATCGTTTGGTACCACGTTGTCATAAATACGGTCGCCGTTCGCATCACGATCGGCGAAGGTTGCAGAACCGCCGGACTCAGAAGAACGGGTCGCTGCCAGAGAGAGTTTA
Source organism: Enterobacter cloacae complex sp. IR5450 (assembly GCF_049238665.1). Taxonomy (NCBI): domain Bacteria; kingdom Pseudomonadati; phylum Pseudomonadota; class Gammaproteobacteria; order Enterobacterales; family Enterobacteriaceae; genus Enterobacter; species Enterobacter cloacae complex sp. IR5450. Next base: position 29,860 of record NZ_JBMKIC010000036.1, on the reverse strand, counting down.
CCAAAGCCCAGATCGATGTTTTCAATACCGGCACCAGGACCAGAGATATCCCAGTAGTAGAAGTCGATCATGTGTACGTCATGACGCTGATAGAAGCGCTTACCGGCCCAGATGGTAGAGCCTGGCAGCCATTCAATCAGGTTTTTACCCTGCACGTTAGCTTCACGGAAGGCCGGGCTGGTGGATTCCCAGTCATTCTGTTGAGAAACGGAGTACGCTACGTTGGTGTCGAAATAGAAGCTCTTGTCGCCTTCTTTCCACACTTCCTGGCCCAGTTTCAGTTCGGCGTAGGTTTCACATTCGTTACCGAGACGGTATTTACTTTGTGCGCCTGTTGCCTGGAAACATTGTTGTTCACCGCCACTTCCGGTCCAGCCAATGCCGGAACGAGCATAACCTTTAAAGTCTACGGCGCCCGCCTGGGCAGACAGGATGCCTGCCGCAATGGCGACAGCCAGAGGGACTTTGCGCAGAGTAATCATTATTCTATCTCCTGAGATCATTGCTTTTCTTTGTAATTGGAATGCTTAAACGCCTGGCTCTTTGTGCAACCGACGACATGCAGTGCCATCCTCACGGAACAGATGGCAACGCTCTGGCGGCAAACCGATAGCGAATGTGGCACCCTCTTCTACCAACACCACGTCATTCTGGCGGTAGACCAGGTTCTGACGGATGGCGGGGATCTGGATATGAATCTGTGTTTCGTGACCAAGCTGTTCGACGACCTGAACTTCACCTTCCAGCGTCACATCCGCAATGTGGCTTGGCAGTAGATGCTCAGGACGGATACCGAGGGACATATTGGCCCCCACCTGTACGTTGGCGCTGTCGACCGGCAGCCAGACTTGCTGACGGTTTGGCAGCTCCACCTGTACCTGTTCGATTGCCGTCGCGGTCACTTTTACGGGCAGGAAGTTCATCTTTGGCGAGCCAATAAAGCCCGCAACAAAGCGGTCTGCCGGGTAGTGATACAGCTCCAGCGGTTTGCCCACCTGCGCCACGCGACCGGCATCCAGCACCACGATTTTGTCGGCCAGCGTCATCGCTTCGACCTGATCGTGGGTGACGTAAATCATCGTGCGTCCAAGGCGTTTGTGCAGACGGGAGATTTCGATACGCATCTGGACGCGCAGGGCGGCATCCAGGTTAGAGAGAGGTTCATCGAGCAGGAACACGCGCGGCTCGGCCACCAGCGTACGGCCGATCGCCACACGCTGACGCTGACCACCGGAGAGCGCCTTCGGTTTACGCTCCAGCAGATGTGCCAGCTGAAGCACTTCCGCCACCTGGGTGACGCGCTGGTTAATGGTCTCTTTTTTCGCGCCGGCCAGCTTCAGGCCAAAGGACATGTTCTCGGCAACGGAAAGATGCGGATAAAGCGCATAAGACTGGAACACCATGCCCACGCCGCGTTCAGCTGGCGGGATGTCGTTCATTCGGGTATCACCAATAAATAAATCGCCACTGGTGATGGTTTCAAGACCGGCAATCATACGCAGCAGAGTCGATTTACCACAGCCTGATGGACCCACGAACACCACAAATTCACCTTCGTGGATGTCCAGATTGATGTCTTTTGACACCACTACGTCGCCCCAGGCTTTCGTTACATTACGCAGCTGTACGCTCGCCATGCCCTTCTCCCTTCGTTACAACCTGTCACCGACAGAAACATTCAAGATAAGTTCACTATGCGTGTTCCATTACTTTCGTGAATCCTCCACCCCCCGGCTTTTTTATGGGGGAGGAGGCGGGAGGATGAGAGAGCAGGCTCTCCGACCGCAGCTGAGGGGCCGAGGCGAAAATCGTGAAGCGGCCTGCAAAATTCAGTGGGTTTTTATGTGCGCCAGCACTCATAACTTAAATTTATGTTACAGGGATCACACAAACAGGGGGTGGGGCGTAGGGACTGGGAGGATGGAAAGAGGATGTCAAATAAGGAGACTGAGTCACGTTGAACCACCTTATGTATCCACGAGCACATCACCAATAAAGGATGGCAGATATGAAGATCAAGACTGGCGCACGCGTTTTCGCATTGTCCGCCCTCGCAGCAATGATGATTTCCGCACCGGCTCTCGCCAAAATTGAAGAAGGTAAGCTGGTTATCTGGATTAACGGCGACAAGGGCTATAACGGTCTGGCCGAAGTGGGCAAAAAATTTGAGAAAGACACCGGTATCAAAGTCACCGTAGAGCACCCGGACAAACTGGAAGAGAAGTTCCCGCAGGTTGCGGCAACGGGCGATGGTCCGGACATTATCTTCTGGGCGCATGACCGTTTCGGGGGCTACGCGCAGTCTGGCCTGCTGGCAGAAGTTACGCCAGACAAAGCCTTCCAGGACAAACTGTTCCCGTTCACCTGGGACGCCGTTCGCTATAACGGCAAGCTGATCGCTTACCCAATCGCGGTTGAAGCCCTGTCACTGATTTACAACAAAGACCTGGTGCCAAACCCACCGAAAACCTGGGAAGAGATCCCTGCTCTGGATAAAGAGCTGAAGGCGAAGGGTAAATCCGCTCTGATGTTCAACCTGCAAGAACCGTATTTCACCTGGCCGCTGATTGCTGCCGACGGCGGCTACGCGTTCAAGTTTGAAAACGGCAAATATGACGTGAAAGACGTGGGCGTGGACAGTGCGGGCGCGAAAAAAGGTCTGACCTTCCTGGTTGACCTGATTAAGAACAAACACATGAACGCGGATACTGACTACTCCATCGCGGAAGCGGCGTTCAACAAAGGCGAAACCGCGATGACCATCAATGGTCCGTGGGCCTGGACCAACATCGACAAGAGCAAAATCAACTACGGCGTGACCCTGCTGCCAACCTTCAACGGCAAACCGTCTAAACCGTTCGTGGGCGTGCTGAGCGCAGGCATCAACGCCGCCAGCCCGAACAAAGAGCTGGCGAAAGAGTTCCTCGAAAACTACCTGCTGACCGATCAGGGTCTGGATGAAGTGAACAAGGACAAACCGCTGGGCGCCGTTGCGCTGAAATCCTTCCAGGATCAGCTGGCGAAAGATCCACGTATTGCGGCCACCATGGATAACGCCCAGAAAGGCGAAATCATGCCGAACATCCCTCAGATGGCTGCATACTGGTACGCCACCCGTACCGCCGTCATCAACGCTGCAAGCGGTCGCCAGACTGTCGATGCCGCGCTGAAAGATGCTCAGGGTCGTATTACTAAGTAAGTCTGAAAAACGGCGGGTGGCGCATGCGCTTACCCGCCCTACGACTACGGCACGATCCGTAGGTCAGGTAAGCGCAGCGCCACCTGACGATAAGTTTCCACCGTTGTAGAGGAAGAACCCCATGGATGTCATTAAAAAGAAACACTGGTGGCAAAGCGACGCACTGAAGTGGTCAGTGATAGGTCTGCTGTGTCTGCTGGTGGGTTACCTTGTTGTTTTAATGTACGTGCAAGGGGAATACCTATTCGCCATCATGACGCTGATTTTAAGCTCGGTTGGCCTGTATATTTTCGCCAACCGTAAAGCGTATGCCTGGCGCTATGTTTACCCGGGCGTTGCCGGGATGGGGCTGTTTGTCCTCTTTCCGTTGATCTGCACCATCGCGATTGCCTTTACCAACTACAGCAGCACCAACCAGCTCGCGCAGGAGCGTGCCACCCAGGTGCTTCTGGACCGTTCTTATCAGGCGGGTAAAACCTTTAACTTCGGCCTGTATCCTGCGGGTGATGAGTGGAAGTTAGCGCTCACTGACGGTGAGAGCGGCAAAACCTATCTTTCCGACGCGTTCAAATTTGGCGGTGAGCAGAAGCTGACCTTAAAAGAGGCTGCGGCCCTGCCGGAAGGTGAACGTGCCAACCTGCGTATCATCACCCAGAATCGCCAGGCACTGACCCAGCTCACCGCCGTACTGCCAGACGAAAGCAAAGTGATCATGAGCTCGCTGCGCCAGTTCTCCGGCACCCAACCGCTCTATACCCTGGCGGATGACGGCACGCTGACCAACAACCAGAGCGGCGTGAAGTACCGCCCGAACAACGATATCGGTTTCTATCAGTCTGTGAATGCCGACGGCAGCTGGGGGGATGACAAACTCAGCCCGGGCTATACCGTCACCATCGGCTGGGACAACTTTACCCGCGTGTTTACCGACGAAGGCATCCAGAAACCGTTCTTCGCCATCTTCGTCTGGACGGTGGTCTTCTCGGTGCTGACCGTAATCCTGACCGTGGCCGTGGGCATGGTGCTGGCCTGCCTCGTGCAGTGGGAGTCCCTGAAGGGCAAAGCGATTTACCGCGTGCTGCTGATTCTGCCGTACGCTGTGCCGTCGTTCATCTCGATTCTGATTTTCAAAGGGCTGTTTAACCAGAGCTTCGGTGAAATCAACATGATGCTGAGCGCGCTGTTCGGCATTAAACCGGCCTGGTTCAGCGACCCGACCACCGCTCGCTCGATGATTATCATCGTGAACACCTGGCTGGGCTATCCGTACATGATGATCCTGTGCATGGGGCTGCTGAAGGCCATCCCGGACGACCTGTACGAAGCCTCGGCGATGGACGGCGCGGGTCCGTTCCAGAACTTCTTCAAAATTACCCTGCCGCTGCTCATTAAGCCGCTGACGCCGCTGATGATTGCCAGCTTCGCCTTTAACTTTAACAACTTCGTGCTGATTCAGCTGTTGACTAACGGTGGCCCGGACCGTCTCGGCACCACCACGCCGGCAGGCTATACCGACCTGCTCGTGAGCTACACCTACCGCATCGCCTTCGAGGGCGGCGGCGGTCAGGACTTCGGCCTGGCGGCGGCGATTGCCACCCTGATCTTCCTGCTGGTGGGCGCCCTGGCGATTGTGAACCTGAAAGCCACACGTATGAAATTTGACTAAGGAGGGCACTGAACATGGCAATGGTACAACCCAAATCTCAGAAACTGCGCCTCCTCGCGACGCACTTAGGCCTGCTGATTTTCATCGCGGCGATCATGTTCCCGCTGCTGATGGTTATCGCCATATCCCTGCGTTCGGGGAACTTCGCCACCGGGAGCCTGATCCCGGACGAAATCTCCTGGGAGCACTGGAAGCTCGCGCTGGGCTTCAGCGTGGAACACGCGGATGGCCGCGTCACGCCGCCGCCGTTCCCGGTGCTGCTGTGGCTGTGGAACTCGGTGAAGGTGGCAACCATCACAGCCATCGGCATCGTGACGCTCTCCACCACCTGTGCTTACGCCTTCGCCCGTATGCGTTTTCCGGGCAAAGCGACCCTGCTGAAAGGGATGCTGATTTTCCAGATGTTCCCGGCCGTACTGTCGCTGGTGGCGTTATATGCCTTGTTTGACCGTCTGGGCCAGTACGTGCCGTTCATCGGCCTGAACACTCACGGCGGCGTGATCTTCGCCTATCTCGGCGGCATCGCCCTGCATGTGTGGACCATCAAGGGCTATTTCGAAACCATCGACGGCTCGCTGGAAGAAGCGGCAGCGCTGGATGGCGCAACCCCGTGGCAGGCGTTCCGCCTGGTGCTGCTGCCGCTGTCGGTGCCGATTCTGGCGGTGGTGTTTATCCTGTCGTTTATCGCCGCCATCACCGAAGTCCCGGTCGCCTCACTGCTACTGCGCGATGTGAACAGCTACACCCTTGCCGTCGGTATGCAGCAGTACCTCAACCCGCAAAACTACCTGTGGGGCGACTTTGCCGCGGCGGCCGTCCTCTCTGCCATCCCGATTACCGTGGTGTTCCTGCTGGCCCAGCGCTGGCTGGTCAACGGCCTGACGGCGGGCGGTGTGAAAGGTTAAGTTTCATTTGTTATGCCACTGCAACCCTCAACTTTAGACGTATTGTATTGAACCAACTTGTGACTGTTGTTAGGCGCTCTTCGGAGCGCCCTTTTTTTATTCGCGTTTTAGCCGCTTTGAGTTGCACAGCCAGAGGGTGATCACCAGCAGCAGGATCGCCGCCGAGTAGATCAGCACGTCGAGCGGGGATTTATGATCGACGATGATCAGCCGCACAATGGCGGTGATGCCAATGTAGACAAAATAGCGCAGCGGGAAGTGAAAGCCGGACTGAAAGTACTTCACAATCAGGGCGATAAATTCAAAGTAGAGAAAGTAGACCACCAGGCCTTCCACCAGTGCGTATTTGCTGGTTTGCTCAGGAGCGAAGAGCACATCCGCCAGATGCACCGTCTCTTTACCCAGAAAAACGACCAGGATCAGGCCAAGGCTCAGCAGACCGAGGTTCAGTACGGTCTGGAGTATCGTTGAGATAAACTCAACGCGCGGACGAGTCAGGGATGTCATACAGCACCTCATTCTCCAGGGCGAGGTTCCTGTATAACGCAAAAATGTGACGGGGATCTATATTTTTTGTTTATGTTTGGCGCATTCGCCCGGTGGCGCTGCGCTTACCGGGCCTACAAAAACCGTAGGCCGGGCAAACGCAGTGCCGCCCGGCGTGAAGCATCAGCGGAAGTTAATGTTCTTATCGCTGGTCATATCATACAGCTGGAATTTACGTCCAAGCTGCTGACCGCCGTCGCGCGTCAGCGGCGTCCAGCCCACTGCCGCACGGCTGCGGGTTGGGCCTGATGAGAACAGATCCAGCGGAATCGACACGTACACCCCTTTGGTGAAGTCCCCTTCCCCGTACTCGTCTGGCGAAACGTTGGTGATGGTGGCATAGCCGCCCACCACAACGCCGCTGTCAAAGTGTTTGGAGATATCCAGCGTGCCGCCCTTATCGCCCGCCAGATACTGGCCGACGCTGGCTTTTACCAGCACGTCCTGCGCGAATGACGGCGTCCAGTAGGCGGTCAGGTGGCCGGTTTTGACGCTGTAGTCGGTGAACTTCATCATGTCCTGCGCGCTGCGCCAGTCACGCTGTTTCACGTAGTTGGCATCAACCCCAAACGCCCAGTTGCTGTCGACAGGACGATAAAGCACTTCTGCCCCGGCGCCGCCGAACATGGTTTCCAGATAGCCACCGTAAACCTGGCCGTAGAAGCCATTGCCGAAGTACTGGAAGTAGTTGGCCTGGAGGTTATTCACGTAGATATCGTTCTGCACATATTCACGAACGCGGGTACGCACGCGCGGCAGTTTTGAATCGTTCGGCGGGTTGGTGTAGTTAAATTTGTCGTAGTTGTTGGCAATGTTGCCGAACAGACTACCGGTGGTCAACAGGTGGTCGGTCACCCACAGATCCGCCGTCGCCATCGCGCCCAGCTGATACATATAGAAGTTTTCCGGCCCACCCACGGACTGGTTCAGCACCGGATCGATATGGAAATCGAAGCGCGATTTATCGATATACCAGCCCTGCTCGGTGGTTTCCGGCACCACCGGCTCAACGCGTTTTTGCACCAGCTCGGTTTCATGCCCGAGCGGTTCGCCTTCAAGATGACGCTTAAGGCTGGCAACATCGGTTTCGGTGGTGACCTGCGGCAGATTCAGGCGGTTCTCCGTCACGCGGATCGTGCGGATCCCCTCCGGCAGATCGTTCATGACGATCCGGTTGGCGCGCTCGATCCCTTCGCGGGAGTCGCGGTATTTCACCTGCTCGCCGGTAACATACAGCGTATCGCCTTTGGTCTGGATCTTCGGATCCGCCAGGCCCGCGTTATATTTCAGCAGCGTCAGCTGGTTCGCTACCACGGAGTGCTGAATGATCGCATCCTGCGGCTCCGGCTGATATTTTGGCCGCGGGTTGTCATTATAGTGCGGCCGCATGTCGTTAAAGTTAGTGCGCAGGGTAAAGCCAAACATCAGGGTATTACCGCGCTCATAGCTGAGGTTAACGTCGGCCCAGTCGGTGACGCGGTAAATGGCGCCGACGTTAAACTTGCTCTTCTGCTCAATTTTGCCGGCAAAATCTTCGCTGTAGTTATTACCTTCGTACTCCAGCTTCAGGCGCAGCGGCTGCCATGGCGTTTGATACTCTACACCACCAAACAGCGAGGCCGGGCCGTGGAACATCTGGTCGCCGTTGATGGAGCCCGCTTTCTGGTAGCTGTTATCACGGTAGCAGTATTTATCACTGTAGGAGCAGAACGGATTTTTGACGTTGCCGCTGGTACCCAGATAGCCCCATCCCAGACCGAGTGAGAAATCAAACGGTCCCCAGGCTTTGCTGGCCACGATGTATTCCGCGTCAAACAGGCCGGTCCCGCCAATGTCTTTCGCACCAACGGAGACCTGCGGCATCCAGTAGCTCTCTTCCCACAGGCGCAGCTTCACGTCGAAGGCTTTGTCTTTGTAGGTCTGATCGCCGGAGAAAGCGTCTACGCTGCTGTACTGTTTTGTACGCACGTCGGTGTAGCGCAGCGTGGTCTCCAGCCAGGGGAACAGCTGCACGGACGCTGAGTAGTAACGGTACTGATCGTTATCGCGATAGTTAAGGCTGATTTCCCCCTCGCGGGCCATACGCGCGGTTGGGGTTTGCAGTAAGCCCACGCCGCCAAAATCGGACTGCGACGGGCCGATGGGTGCCGGATACGTTTCTGCATGACAGGCGGCACTCACGCACAGTGCAAGCATGCTGTAGAGATAGGTTTTTTTCATTATTCCGGTATCCGCTGTATCAGGGAGCGAAGGATATCGGCATTAAGCCCGTCATACGCTTTCGTCCAGAAATGGTCGGCAAAACCGACAAAAATGATGCTGCCCGGCATAGGTTCGATATGGCGTTTATTCCAGTAAGCCACCGGCGCTTTCTGCGTATGCCCGTCCGGATAGACCACCCAGGCATAGCTTTTATCCGCTCCGCTGAGCAGACTTTGCTCGTCGAGATAGCTCGCCACGTCCCGGCCCGGCGTAAACGGCTTTTTGCCAGGGCTGCTGAGAAGCCCCATCACGGTGACGGTGGAAGGCTGAGCCGGAAGCCACAGGGTATAGTCCCCTTCCAGCGACGGATTGCCGTTTTCCGCGACACGCACTTCGTCGGGATCGAGATTCACCTTCTGGCGCCCCGTCACCTTAACCGCCTGAAGCTGCTGACGCAGGCTAGTAATAGCCGCGGCATCGTCGGCATCTTCCTGTTGTGCCAGCCCGCTCAGTCGGGCGAGCAGCGCCTGATGTTTTTGTTCCGCTACAATCGTCGCCTGACGCTCGCTGATAACCGCCCCGGTCCACCAGCTTTTCGCCAGCCTCGGCTGCCCCACCAGATCGAGCAGATGCCCGGCATTGGTTAAGGTTTTAGGTTTTTCGCTGTCCGGGGTGTAGACCTGTACCGTTCCCGCAGACCACGCCAGCGGCGAGGCCAGGCTGGCGAGAAACGCAATGTGGATGAACATTTTCATGATTTCGCCGCCTTGATCAGGGTGGTCTTCACCGGGAAGAATCCGGCACCGAGATACTGTAAGGACTGGCGGATTTGCCCCTCTTCGTCCACCCAGAAGCGGTTATGCCAGGTGGCCTGATCGGTTGTCACCTCTTCATCCAGCACGCGCACCTGCGTTTCGTCGCTGCCCACTTTGATACTGTCCGTACCGTCCCAGCGGAAGGTGGAGCGGGCCGTGGCGTAGCGCACCTGTTTGTGCTCGGTCCAGCCCATCATGCGCGTCCAGCTTGCGCAATCGACGATCTGATTCGGCTTGATGAGCGGATCTTCAGCCAGGTTGTTCACCTCAAGCAGGTTGTCGCCGCCGAGCAACGTTTTCACGATGCGGGAATGCTGCGTCACGATGGTGGCCTGATCCTGCGTCACCCATTTCTGCTGCCCGTTTTCATCGAAAGCGAGCACCACAAACAGTTGCGGACCATCGTTTAGCTGCATGTACTGGCTGGCATACGGCATGTTCTGAAGTTCGTCATCGGTCAGATGCACGCCCGGCGTGCCGAACATGCTGTCCCACAGTGAGTGGCCCAGCCCTTTGGTGGTAGCTGAGCACGCCTGCAACAGCAGGCAAATCAGGATGATTGCAGGTCGCTTCACGACTCTTCTCCGAAGGGGCGAAATAACCACACCGAAGTGTGGTTATGATTAAAACACCCGGTATTACTGGGTGCTGGTCGTCGTAGTGGTCGTGGTTCCGGTATTGGAGCCATCACCGCCACCGGTTGCCGCCAGCGCGACACCCACGGCTGAACTTACGGCGCTGGTGCTGGCTGCGGTAGAACTCCCCGCAGACGCAGACGTCGCTGCCGACCCTGCTGCTTCCCCGACCTGGACCGGAGCTGCATAGACAGACGTCGCCGCAAGCGCAGATATGGCAAAAATGCCATACAGTACTTTCTTCATAACAATTTCCCTTCAATGAATGAATGGAGATTTGCCCGAAAAGAAATTCAGGCGGATTCGAGTATACACAACTAAAGCAGTGGGTTTACCGTGGGGGTAAATAGGGATGAGGTTTTCAGACTAATGGTTAAAAATGGAAGGAAAAAAGAATCAAGGAAATATATAATCACTATAAATCAAACATTTATAATATAAGAACATTAAAGCATCACTCCGTATTTTCTTAAAATAAACCTCCGCAATTAACGGGGTTACCATCTTTTTCGGATTAAACTCAGATTCAGAATTTGAGATAACTAACAGACATCAGGAATTATCCGATAAAAAAATGCCGGCATATCGCCGGCATTGTTCATGACATATTTATTACGCACGCCAGGCTTTATAACGGTTAATCAGACCATTGGTGGAGCTGTCGTGGCTGTCGATCGCTTTATCGTCACCCAGCTCTGGCAGAATGCGGTTTGCCAGCTGTTTGCCCAGCTCAACGCCCCACTGGTCAAAGGTGAAGATGTTCAGAATAGCGCCCTGAGTGAAGATTTTGTGCTCGTAGAGGGCAATCAGCGCCCCCAGGCTGAACGGCGTGATTTCGCGCAGCAGAATGGAGTTAGTTGGACGGTTGCCTTCGAACACTTTAAACGGCACCACGTGCTCCAGCGTTGCCGGATCTTTACCCTGATCACGGTACTCCTGCTCAACCACCTCGCGGGATTTACCGAACGCCAGCGCTTCGGTCTGGGCGAAGAAGTTAGACAGCAGCTTCGGATGGTGGTCGGACAGTGGGTTGTGCGTAATCGCCGGGGCGATGAAATCGCACGGTACCATTTTGGTGCCCTGGTGGATCAGCTGGTAGAACGCGTGCTGACCGTTGGTGCCCGGCTCGCCCCAGATGATTGGGCCAGTCTGGTAATCCACCGCGTTGCCGTTACGGTCAACGTACTTGCCGTTGGATTCCATGTTGCCCTGCTGGAAGTAGGCCGCAAAGCGGTGCATGTACTGGTCGTACGGCAGAATCGCTTCGGTTTCAGCGCCGAAGAAGTTGTTGTACCAGATCCCGATCAGCGCCAGCAGCACCGGCAGGTTTTTCTCAGGCGCGGTGGTGGAGAAGTGTTTGTCCATCGCGTGCGCACCGGAGAGCAGCTCAACGAAGTTGTCGAAGCCGACGGACAGAATGATGGACAGGCCGATTGCAGACCACAGAGAGTAGCGGCCGCCAACCCAGTCCCAGAACTCGAACATGTTCGCCGTATCAATGCCGAACTCGCCTACCGCTTTACCGTTGGTGGACAGCGCCGCAAAGTGTTTCGCCACGTGCTTTTCGTCGCCCGCGGTTTTCAGGAACCAGTCGCGCGCGCTGTGGGCGTTGGTCATGGTTTCCTGAGTGGTGAAGGTTTTAGACGCCACCAGGAACAGCGTGGTTTCCGGGTTCACCTTTTTCAGCACTTCAGCGATGTGGGTCCCATCGACGTTGGACACGAAGTGCATGTTGAGGTGGTTTTTGTACGGGCGCAGCGCCTCGGTCACCATGAACGGGCCGAGGTCAGAGCCGCCGATACCGATGTTTACGACGTCGGTGATCGCTTTGCCGGTGTAGCCTTTCCAGCTACCTGAGATGATCGCTTCGGAGAAGGTTTTCATCTTTTCCAGCACCGCGTTCACTTCCGGCATCACATCTTTGCCGTCAACGATAATTGGAGTATTGCTACGGTTGCGCAGCGCCACGTGCAGCACGGCACGGTCTTCGGTGCGGTTGATCTTCTCACCGGAGAACATGGATTTGATGGCATCTGCCAGTTCAGTCTCTTTCGCCAGATCTTGCAGCTTCGCCAGCGTCTCTTCGGTGATACGGTTCTTGGAGAAATCCACCAGCATCAGGTCATCGAAGGTGGCGGAAAACTTGCTGAAACGATCGGCATCTTTCGCGAACAGATCCGCGATGGTGACGTCTTTCATTTCATCAAAATGTTTCTGTAGTGCCTGCCATGCAGCGGTCTGCGTTGGGTTGATGTTTTTCATAGCAATACTCTTCTGATTTGAGAATTGTGACTGCGGTCGATTGTAGCGCCTGCAAATAAAAATTGTGATGGTTTTTATGCCATTGCCCTGGTCTGCATCAAACGCAGGTGAAAAGACCCGAAAAGTATAGCTGCTGTCGCGCCCTTCCGGCGTGGCGAAATGTTGGTCAAAAAGGGGTAAAAAGGAGCATAAAATATGGGCCTGTTATAAGTCCTGTTTCTGAGGGGTACCCCCCCATGAAAAATCCGCATAATCCCAGCATTGACAGGACCTCCCCCGCATTTTATTTATAGGGCCGTATTTTGCGCCTGCACCTGTTCTCGCTTCATTCTTGTGCCAAGGTCGCTCTATTCATTCCCTGACACGAGGTTGTTATGACGAGTTTTGTGGTCGCCAAGTTTGGCGGCACCAGTGTGGCAGACTACGATGCCATGAACCGCAGCGCCGATGTGGTGCTGGCCGATCCGAATACCCGCCTGGTGGTACTTTCCGCCTCAGCCGGCGTGACGAACCTGCTGGTTTCTCTGTCTGAAGGACTGGAAGCGACCGAGCGTTTCGTGAAGCTGGATGCACTGCGCAAAATTCAGTTCGACATTCTCGAGCGTCTGCAAAACCCGAACGTCATTCGTGAGGAAGTGGAACGCCTGCTGGAAAATATCACCACTCTGGCCGAAGCCGCGTCGCTGGCAACCTCTACCGCCCTGACCGATGAGCTGGTCAGCCACGGTGAATTAATGTCTACCCTGCTGTTCGTTGAGATCATGCGCGAGCGCAATATTCAGGCGCAGTGGTTCGACGTGCGTAAAGTCATGCGCACCAGCGACCGCTTTGGCCGCGCCGAGCCGGACGTGGAAGCGTTGGCTGAACTGACTAACCAGCAGCTTGCCCCGCGCCTGGATGAAGGCATAGTGATCACCCAGGGCTTTATCGGCAGCGAAGCCAAAGGGCGCACAACCACGCTGGGCCGTGGCGGTAGCGACTACACCGCCGCCCTGCTGGGTGAAGCCCTGCACGCCACCCGCGTGGATATCTGGACGGACGTGCCGGGAATCTACACCACCGACCCGCGAGTGGTCTCTGCGGCAAAACGTATTGACGTGATCGCCTTTGAAGAAGCGGCTGAAATGGCCACCTTCGGCGCGAAAGTGCTGCACCCGGCCACGCTGCTGCCCGCCGTGCGCAGCGACATTCCGGTCTTCGTTGGCTCAAGTAAAGATCCAAAGGCGGGCGGGACGCTGGTCTGCAAGAAAACCGAGAACCCGCCGCTGTTCCGCGCGCTGGCCCTGCGTCGTAAGCAGACGCTGGTTACCCTGCACAGCCATAATATGCTGCATTCCCGCGGCTTCCTGGCAGAAGTGTTTGGCATCCTGGCGCGCCACAATATCTCTGTAGATTTGATTACCACTTCTGAAGTGAGTATTGCGCTGACGCTGGACACCACCGGTTCAACCTCAACGGGTGATACCCTGCTGACGCAGTCGCTGCTGATTGAGCTTTCCGAGTTGTGCCGTGTGGAAGTGGAAGAAGACCTGGCGCTGGTGGCCATCATCGGCAACAAGCTGTCGCGCGCCTGTGGCGTGGGTAAAGAGGTGTTCGGCGTGCTCGACCCGTTCAATATCCGCATGATCTGCTACGGTGCATCCAGCTACAACCTCTGCTTCCTGGTCCCTGCCGATCAGGCCGAGCAGGTCGTGCAGAAACTTCATCAGAATTTGTTTGAATAAAATTCGTTAGCACGTTAAACAATATCGATAAGCCGGGCACAGACCCGGCTTTTTTATAACAAAACAACACGACAATACTGCAAGGAATTCACTATGCTCTCCGCTATCACCCGGCTGTTCCCGTTATGGGCGCTGCTGCTCTCCGTACTCGCGTATTACACTCCCACCACGTTCACGGGCATTGGTCCGTGGGTCACCACGCTGCTGATGCTGATTATGTTCGGCATGGGCGTGCATCTGAAAATTGACGATTTCAAACGCGTGCTGTCTCGCCCGGCGCCGGTTGCCGCAGGGATTTTCCTGCACTACCTGGTGATGCCGCTCGCGGCCTGGCTGCTGGCGATGGCCTTTAAGATGCCGCCCGACCTTTCCGCCGGGATGGTGCTCGTGGGGAGCGTCGCCAGCGGCACGGCATCTAACGTCATGATCTATCTGGCGAAAGGCGACGTGGCGCTTTCCGTCACCATCTCGTCCGTTTCCACGCTGGTGGGCGTGATTGCCACGCCGCTGTTAACCCGCCTGTACGTCGACGCGCATATCCAGGTGGACGTGATGGGCATGCTGCTCAGCATCCTGCAAATCGTGGTGATCCCGATTGCGCTGGGGCTGGTGATCCACCATCTCTTCCCGCGGGTGGTGAAAGCGGTTGAGCCGTATCTGCCCGCGTTTTCGATGATCTGCATACTGGCCATTATCAGCGCCGTGGTAGCCGGTTCCGCATCGCACATTGCTTCGGTGGGCTTTGTGGTGATCGTCGCGGTTGTGCTGCATAACACTATCGGTCTGCTGGGCGGTTACTGGGGCGGGAAGCTGTTTGGCTTTGACGAATCCACCTGCCGCACGCTGGCGATCGAAGTGGGGATGCAGAACTCCGGCCTGGCGGCGGCGCTGGGTAAAATTTACTTCTCACCGCTGGCAGCGCTACCGGGGGCGCTGTTCTCCGTCTGGCATAACCTGTCCGGTTCGCTGTTAGCAGGGTACTGGTCCGGTAAGCCGATTGATGACCAACCGAAAAAAGATGCGGTGAAACAGGGTTAATTGTCCCGGCTTGCTTTACACTGAAGCCTCCCCATCAGGAGGCTTCAGCAATGGCTACACCACGTTTGACCCAGAAAGACATGACCGAAGCCGAGCAGCGCGAACTTAAAACGCTTCTCGACCGCGCCCGCATCGCGAATGGCCGCACGCTGACGAACGCCGAAACCAATCAGGTTAAAAAAGAGTACATCGACAAGCTGATGGCGCAACGTGAAGCTGCGGCGAAAAAAGCCCGCAAGCTGAAAAAAGAGCAGGCTTATAAGCCGGATGCAGAGGCGACCTTTTCCTGGTCCGCCAATACATCAACCCGTGGAAGGCGCTAATTAGCGCCCTTTCTTTTTGCGCCCCGGCTGGGTAAAGCGTTTTCCGTTACCCGGCTTGCCCCGCCCTTTCTCTTCCGCCTGCGGTGCCTTCACCACCGGACGTTTAATCGCCTGCGTTTTCGGTTTGGCTTTGGCTTTCGGCTTCGCTTCGGACGAGGAGTTCTCGATAAGTTTGAACAGCTCGATCAGCTCGTCATCCGTTAGGTCACGCCACTCGCCCAGCGGGATCCCGGACAGGCTGACGTTCATGATGCGCGTGCGTTCCAGCTTCGTCACTTCATAACCAAAATACTCGCACATGCGGCGGATCTGGCGGTTTAAGCCCTGCACCAGGGTAATGCGGAAGGCAAACGGCGCTTCTTTTTTGACCTTACACTTCTTCGTTACGGTGCCCAGAATCGGCACGCCTGCGCCCATCCCGCGAATGAACTCGTCCGTCACCGGCTTGTTCACCGTCACGATGTACTCTTTCTCGTGGTCGTTACCGGCACGCAGAATTTTGTTCACCAGATCGCCGTGGTTGGTGAGGAAAATCAGCCCCTGAGAGTCTTTATCCAGACGGCCAATCGGGAAAATGCGGCTGCTGTGGTTCACGAAATCAACAATGTTGTCCCGCTCGCCATCTTCCGTGGTGCTGACAATCCCAACCGGTTTGTTCAACGCGATAAACACCAGGTCTTCGGCATCACGCGGTTCGATGACCTGACCATTCACTTTCACCACATCGCCAGGTACCACCTGATCACCAATGGTGGCGCGTTTGCCGTTAAGAAACACGTTACCCTGTTCAATGTAACGGTCAGCCTCGCGACGTGAGCAGATCCCGCTCTCGCTAATGTATTTGTTTAATCGGGTTGATTGAGTTGGCAGCATAGTTTCTCCTGTGAAGGGCGAAATATACCTTAGGTTTGGGCTGGAAAAAAAGATTAGCCGACGGTTACTGAGACGGGTTTTTTAGTTTGCGAGACGCTTTCAGGATTTAGCGTCAGGCTATTTATCCTTGAGCTAACTCCTTTTAGCTTTACTCTCCAGAGACAATTGCTTGTAGTTTATAAATCACAGGGAGTAATATGAAGGAGATCGTTCAGACAGAATCCTTCCGACGCTGGGAGCAAAATTTAAAGGACAGGCGGGCAAAGACGATTATCGCTTCCCGCCTCTTTAGGCTGGCAAATGGCTTAGCGGGCGACATTAGACCCGTGGGGGAAGGTATCAGTGAACTGAGGATCCACTTTGGCCCGGGCTACAGAGTCTATTTTAAGGACCAGGGCAATTGCATCATCGTGCTGTTATGTGGTGGTGACAAAAGCAGCCAGGCCAGAGACATACTTATGGCAAAAATGCTGAGCAATGTATCCCAATGGCAGGAGTGAATGAGCATGCATAAATTAACACCCTACGATCCAGCCAACGCACTGGTGGATGACGAGGAAATCGCTGTGTTTATGGCTGATGCATTAGAGACGGGTGACTCAGCGTACATTGCTAAAGCGCTGGGCGTCATCGCCCGAGCGAAAGGGATGTCGACCATTTCCCTGCAAACGGGCCTGTCACGAGAACAACTGTATCGATCATTCAGTGATAAGGGGAACCCAACGCTCAAAACCACGCTGGCGGTCATGAAAGCATTGGGCCTTGGGTTAACAATCAAACCCTCTGGGGATTAATACTCATCCCGCTCGTCATCTTCATCCGGTTGCTCCATCACGCTGTACGCCACCGCGCAGAACAACGAGTTGAGACGTTTCATATCGCCCAGCAGCCCCAGATGGAGCGAGCTGGTTTCGATACTCTGCACGTTCTGCTGATGCAGACGCTCAACGTGGGCGTGCGAGTAGCGGCGATTAAGGATGCGGAAACGATGCTTGTTGCGGCGCAGGCGGCGCGCGCTCGGCACGTCGCTGGAGAAGAAGACCGACATCGCCAGCTTCAGGTTGCTGACCAGCTGTTCGTGCAGCGCTTCCAGCTCCTTCAGCCCTTCCACAGAAAACGCCCGACGTGCTGCCAGGGATTTGTCCGCGATTTCACTGCCCATACGCTCGACAATATCCGAAGCCTGCTCCAGGTTAAGCGACATCTCAATGATTTCCGCCCAGCGGCGGGATTCCTCTTCCGCCAGCTCGTCCTGGGGGATCCGCGCCAGATAGAGCTTGATGGCGGTATACAGCACGTTGATATCGTCCGCCAGCCTGCGCAGCTCTTTTTCTTCGCGCGGCTCGCCGTGCATCACCTTTTGCAACCCTTCCAGCATGGTTTCCATCGCGTCACCCATGCGCAGCGTTTCGCGGGCGGCATTGGCGATGGCCAGCGCGGGCGTGTCCAGCACAGAGGTGTCCAGATGCTTCGGTTTAAGGCGCGCGTCCAGCTCCGGTTCATCACGAATTAGCCGCTCGCAGAAGCGGGCCATCGGCGCGGCAAACGGCACCATCGCCAGGCAGCGCACCAGGTTGTAGAAGACGTGGAAGTAAATCACCAGCTCCGCTTTCGGCAGAGAGAGATTGTCCATCAGGTTCGCCAGCGGGTGCACAAACGGAAGAATGATCAGGCTACCCACCAGCTTGAAGAGCAAACTCCCCAGCGCCACCCGGCGGGCGGCAGCGTTGGCGGCGCTGTTGTTGAGCATCGCCAGCAGGCCAGAGCCGAGGTTGGCACCGATCACCAGGCACAGCGCCACCGGGAAGGAAATGCCCCCTGCGGCGGTTAAGGTCGCCGTCAGCAGGACCGCTGCCAGGCTGGAGTAGCTGACGATGGCAAATACCGCGCCGATCAGCGCATCCAGCATAATATCGCCGGTTAACGAGGCGAAGATGACCTGTACACCGTTGGCCTGGGTGATCGGCGTGACAGCCTGCACAATCAACTCCAGCGCCAGCAGGATCAGCCCGAGGCCAATACCGACGCGGCCAAGCTGCCCGGCACGGCTTTGCTTACGGCCGAGGAAGAAAATGACGCCGATAAAAATCAGCAGCGGCGACAGCCAGGAGAGATCGAACGTCAGGATACGCGCCATCAGCGCGGTACCGACGTCGGCGCCCAGGACAATCACCAGCGCCGGGGCGAGCGCCACCAGATCCTGCGCCACGAACGAGGTGACGAGCATGGTGGTGGCGTTGCTGCTTTGCACCAGCGCCGTGACGCCAATACCCGCACAGAAGGCGAGCGGCTTCTTCTCAACGCTGCCGCTGAGAACGGTACGTAAACGTGCGCCAAACACACGCATCACGCCGGTACGAACGATATGGGTGCCCCATACCAGCAGTGCGACTGCGGAGAGCAGGTGTAACAACGTCAACACGGTAGGCATTCCTCCTTATCGTTATTCGTTTTCCTGAGGTTCAGTATAAGGGTTTAAACGTAAGAAAGAGACAAGGCACCATAGCGGTGCCCTGTTTGTTGTAAGGAAAAGTGACGTTAGTCTGCGTCGTAGCCTAAATTCGGCGCCAGCCAGCGTTCCACCTCTGACACGCTCATGCCTTTACGCAGAGCGTAATCCTCAATCTGATCGCGCTGAAGCTGTGCCACGGCGAAGTACTTGCTGTCCGGATGGCTGAAGTACCAGCCGGAAACGGACGCGCCCGGCCACATGGCAAATGACTCGGTGAGCTTCATGCCCGTATGCGCTTCTACGTCCAGCAGTTTCCAGATAGTGCCCTTCTCGGTATGTTCCGGACACGCCGGATACCCCGGTGCCGGACGAATGCCCTGGTAGTTTTCGCGGATCAGCTCCTCGTTGCTGAGGTTCTCATTCGCCGCGTAGCCCCAGTGCACCTTACGTACGCGCTCGTGCAGATACTCGGCAAAGGCTTCCGCCAGGCGATCGGCAATCGCTTTCACCATGATTTTGTTGTAATCATCGTGCTGCGCGTCGTACGCATCCGCCAGCGCGTCTTCTTCCAGACCGCCGGTTACGGCAAAGGCGCCGATATAGTCGGCTTTACCGGAGAGTTTCGGTGCGACGAAATCCGCCAGGCAGTAGTTGGCAAAGCCCACTTTCTCGGTTTGCTGGCGCAGATGGTGGCTCACGGCCAGCACATGGGTGCGGGTTTCATCGCGGTAGATTTCCACGTCGTCGCCCACGCGGTTCGCCGGGAACAGCCCCACCACGCCGCGCGGGTTGAGGGCTTTCTCTGCGCTCAGCCTGTCGAGCATGTCGTTAGCATCTTTAAACAGGCGCTTCGCCTCTTCGCCCACCACCTCATCTTCAAGAATGCGCGGATATTTGCCCGCCAGCGACCAGGTCATGAAGAACGGCGTCCAGTCGATGTAGTTACGCAGCGTTTCGATGCTGGCCGTCACGTCCTGCACGCCCAGACGGTGTGCGACCGGCGGCGTATAGCTGGACCAGTCGAACGCCAGATCGTTTTCGCGCGCCGCCTGAAGCGAAACCGGCGGCGTGCGCGGTTTCTTACGTCCATGCTGAATGCGGACGGTTTCATACTCTTTGCGGGTGCGGGCGACAAAGTCATCGCGCTGGGTGTCAGACAGCAGCGCGGAGACCACGCCCACGGTGCGCGAGGCGTTTTGGACATACACCGTCGGCCCACTGTAGTTCTGCTCGATTTTCACCGCCGTGTGGGCTTTCGAGGTGGTTGCCCCGCCAATCAGCAGTGGAATGGTGAAGCCCTGGCGCTCCATCTCTTTTGCCACGTTGACCATTTCGTCCAGCGACGGCGTAATCAGCCCGGAAAGACCAATCAGATCCGCATTCACCTCACGCGCGGTCCTGAGGATTTTATCCGCCGGGACCATCACGCCAAGATCGATAATTTCGTAGTTATTACACTGCAACACCACGCCAACGATGTTTTTGCCGATGTCGTGTACGTCGCCCTTCACGGTGGCGATGACCATTTTACCGTTACTGGAGCCCTTCTCTTTGCTGGCTTCGATAAAGGGTTCCAGATACGCCACGGCCTGTTTCATGACGCGGGCGGATTTCACCACCTGCGGCAGGAACATTTTGCCCTCGCCGAACAGATCGCCGACCACGTTCATGCCGTCCATCAGCGGCCCTTCGATCACTTCAATCGGACGGGCGGCCTGCTGACGCGCTTCCTCAGTATCCTCCTCGATAAACTCGGTAATGCCTTTTACAAGCGAGTATTCCAGACGCTTATTCACATCCCAGGAGCGCCATTCGGCCTGTTGAACGTTGGCTGATTCGTCAGATTTACTGCCGCGGTATTTTTCCGCCAGATCCAGCATGCGTTCGGTGGCGTCGTCACGACGATTGAGGATCACGTCTTCTACGGCGTCGCGCAGCTCGGCTGGCAGATCGTCGTAAATTGCCAGCTGGCCGGCGTTGACGATCCCCATGTCCATCCCGTTGCGGATGGCGTAGTAGAGGAATACGGCGTGGATCGCCTCACGCACCGGGTCGTTGCCGCGGAACGAGAACGACACGTTTGACACGCCGCCGGAGATCAGCGCATGCGGTAGCTCGCGTTTAATGTCTTCACACGCGCCGATAAAGTCCTGGGCGTAGTTGTTGTGCTCTTCGATGCCGGTCGCGACGGCGAAGATGTTCGGGTCGAAGATGATGTCTTCCGGCGGGAAGCCCACTTCTTCGGTCAAAATTTTGTACGCGCGGCGGCAAATCTCAATCTTGCGCTCGCGGGTATCGGCCTGGCCCACTTCATCGAAGGCCATCACCACCACGGCGGCCCCGTAGCGACGCACCAGCTTCGCGTGGTGGATAAAGGTATCGACCCCCTCTTTCATCGAGATGGAGTTAACGATGCCTTTGCCCTGAATGCACTTCAGCCCTTTTTCGATGACGTCCCATTTGGAGGAGTCAATCATGATCGGCACGCGGGCGATATCCGGCTCACCGGCAATCAGGTTGAGGAAACGCACCATCGCCGCTTCGGCGTCAAGCATCCCCTCGTCCATGTTGATATCGATAATTTGCGCGCCGCTTTCCACCTGCTGGCGGGCAACGTCCAGCGCTTCGCTGTACTTCTCTTCTTTGATCAGGCGCTTGAACTTCGCAGAACCGGTAACGTTAGTACGTTCACCCACGTTCACAAACAGGCTGTCGTCGCCGATGGTCAACGGCTCCAGGCCGGACAGACGACAGGCTACCGGAAGTTCGGGTAGCTTGCGCGGTGGAAGCCCGGCGACGGCGCGGCTCATGGCGGCGATATGCTCAGGCGTGGTGCCGCAGCAGCCGCCGACGATGTTGAGGAAGCCAGATTCGGCCCACTCGCGGATTTGCGCCGCCATGGTGTCGGCATCCAGATCGTACTCACCGAACGCGTTCGGCAGACCGGCGTTCGGGTGGGCGGTGACGTAGCACTCTGCGATGCGCGAAAGCTCCTGCACGTACTGGCGCAGCTCGTCCGGCCCCAGCGCGCAGTTCAGGCCGAAGCAGAGCGCTTCGGCATGGCGCAGAGAGTTATAAAACGCTTCGGTTGTCTGGCCGGAAAGCGTGCGCCCCGAGGCATCGGTGATGGTACCGGAAATCATGATCGGCAGGTCGACGCCCAGCGCCTCGAACTCCTCTTTCACCGCGTAAACCGCGGCCTTGGCGTTGAGAGTGTCGAATACCGTTTCAATCAGGATCAGATCGGAACCGCCTTCCACCAGCGCTCTGGTCGATTCACGGTAGGCAACAACCAGCTGGTCAAAGGTGATATTACGAAACGCCGGGTCGTTGACGTCCGGTGAAATCGACGCGGTGCGGTTGGTTGGGCCAAGCACCCCGGCAACGTAGCGCGGCTTGTCCGGCGTGCGGGCCGTCCACTCGTCGGCGCAGGCGCGCGCAAGCTTTGCGGCTTCAAAGTTGATCTCCGCCGACAGGGATTCCATCTGGTAATCCGCCATGGCGATGGTTGTCGAGTTAAAGGTGTTGGTTTCAACGATATCCGCACCCGCTTCGAAGTAGGCGTTGTGGATATCCTTGATCACGGACGGCTTGCTGAGCACCAGCAGGTCGTTGTTCCCTTTCAGGTCACAAGGCCAGTCGGCAAAGCGCTCGCCGCGGAAATCGTCTTCGCTCAGGCGATAACCCTGGATCATGGTGCCCATGCCGCCGTCCAGCACCAGAATTCGTTCATTTAACTGCGCACGCAGTTGCTCTACTTTGCTGCTCACACTTGCTCCCGACAACGCTCAACAAGGCCAAAAGGCTGCGTTCCATACTGGCACAATCTCGCAGGGTGGAAAAGTCGCTCAGCGGTAACATGAGACATGTTCACTATTACTCCTCCGATCAGTCAGGATAACGGTTGCAAATTCACCAAATAAAACGAAAATGATTTCCACGATACAGAAAAAGGAGATCGTCATGGTCGCGACCGTTCCCGCTAAACGCGGCAGAAAACCTGCTGCCACCACCGCTGCCGCACAACAGGGTGGACAGGTTCAATCGCTCACGCGCGGTCTGAAGCTGCTGGAGTGGATAGCCGAGTCGCACAGCAGCGTGGCCCTGACGGAGCTGGCCCAGCAGGCTGGCCTGCCGAACTCCACGACGCACCGCCTGCTGACCACCATGCAGCAGCTGGGCTTTGTCCGCCAGGTAGGCGAGCTGGGGCACTGGGCGGTGGGCGCGCATGCGTTTATCGTGGGCAGCAGCTTCCTGCAGAGCCGTAACCTGCTGGCGATTGTGCACCCGATTCTGCGCAAGCTGATGGAGGAGTCCGGCGAGACAGTAAACCTGGCCGTACTGGATCAGAGCGATCACCAGGCGATTATTATCGACCAGGTGCAGTGTACGCAGCTGATGCGCATGTCCGCACCGATTGGCGGCAAGCTGCCGATGCACGCCTCTGGCGCAGGGAAAGCGTTTCTCTCGCAGCTGAGCGAAGAGCAGGTAACGGGGCTGCTGCACCGTAAAGGGCTGCACGCCTATACCCACGCCACGCTGGTGTCGCCCGTACATCTGAAAGAAGATCTGGCTCTAACCCGCAAGCGCGGCTATTCGTTTGATGACGAAGAACATGCCCTCGGGCTGCGCTGCCTCGCGTCCTGCATTTTTGACGAGCACCGCGAGCCGTTTGCCGCCATCTCCATCTCCGGGCCGATTTCACGCATGACCGACGACCGCGTCACCGAGCTGGGCGCGATGGTGATTAAGGCCGCGAAAGAGGTGACGCTGGCGTATGGTGGGATTCGTTAAACGTGCATTGCCGCCTGATGCCCTCACCCCGGCCCTCTCCCACAGGGAGAGGGAGAAAAGCGGATGCAAAACCGCTGCTTGCGGCGGTAAGCGTAGACATCTTCCACGTGTCCGTTTTTGATCCGCGTTTGCAGCCCGCGCCAGTAGCTGGCGCGGAACAGATCGGCATGCATCTCTTCGAATAGCGGCCCGATGCGCGGGTCGGCACACAGCCAGTGGCGAAACTCCTCCGGAAACACATCGCCCGGCGATACGCTGTACCACGGCTCGCTGGAAAGCTCATCTTCCGGATAGCGCGGCGGCGGGATATCGCGGAAGTTCACCTCGGTCATGTAGCAAATTTCATCGTAATCGTAGAACACCACCCGCCCGTGACGGGTGACGCCGAAGTTTTTAAACAGCATGTCGCCGGGGAAAATATTGGCGGCGGCGAGCTGGCGAATCGCATTGCCGTACTCTTCAATGGCGTCTCGTAAAGCCTGGCCTTCGGACTGCTCCAGCCAGATATTTAACGGCACCATCCGGCGTTCGATATAGAGATGGCTAATCGCAATCTTATCGCCAAGATCGGTAATTTTCGTCGGCGTTTCCTGCATTAGCAGCGACATCAGCGACGGATCGATCTGCTGCTTATCCAGCACAAAGTTTTCAAACTCCTGGGTATCGGCCATTCGCCCGACACGATCGTGCTCTTTAACCAGCTGATAGCAGGCGCGAACGTGCGCGGCGCTCATCTCCTTCTGCGGGGCGAATTTATCCTTAATCACCTTAAACACGCGGTCGAAGCCCGGCAGTGTGAAAACCAGCATCACCATGCCGCGGATCCCCGGCGCTTCGATAAACTGCTCATCAGCCGTGGTGACATAACGCAGGTATTCCCGATAACTTTCCGTTTTGGCATGCTTCTGACAGCCAATCGCCATGTACAGCTCGGCGGTGGTTTTGCCCGGCAGGATCTCGCGCAGCCACTCCACCAGGGCGGCAGGCAGTGGGGCATAGACCATGAAATAGGAACGGGCGAAGCCAAATACGATACTGGCCTCAGCGCTGGTAGTCAGGCAGGTATCGACAAACAGTTGGCCGTCGTCGGTACGGTGAATGGGCAGCAGAAACGGCACGATGGCTGTCGGCGTAACCAGTTTGCCCACCAGCCAGGCGGCCTTATTCCGGTAGAAAAGCTCGTTGGCAACCTGCAAATGGCTGCGGCTGAGCACCTCCTCGCCGAAGGTTTCATTGAGATACGCATGGATATAGCCGATATCCCGGGGTTTATTCTCCCACGGCAGGCGCAGCGGCAAATCCGTTAAGACGCGGTGCAGGAGCTTTTCCCAGCCGCGATCGGGAAAGAAATCTTTCGCCAGCGGACGCGGAATGGTACGGAAGCGGCGCTCCGGCTGGGAGCTGAAGATAAATAACCGCTCAGGAGATAATGAGCGGTGGTCAAATAACCGGCAATAGACGGAGTTGAAAAAGCTCTCCGCAATCTCGAAGCGCGGGTAGTCGGGTAACAGATGGGTGTAATGCTCTTTCACGCGCAGTAAAAAATCCGCATCCGGGCTTTTACCGTCGGTGATACAGCGCAGTTGCTCCACCACCAGACCTACATGGTGATCATAAAGATGGATACGCTGCTTCATGGCCTGCTGAACCGCATGCCAGTCGGCGTGCTCAAAACGCTGTTGCGCGCCGGAGGTGACTTCCAGAAAGCGGCCATATTGGGCATCGAAGCCCTGCAAAATAGTTTGGGCAATCAGTAATTCCAGACCACGCGACATATATTCCCCCTCACCCCAACCCTCTCCCCGAGGGGGGAGAGGGGGAAAAGATTAGAACTGTGCTTCTTCCGTTGAGCCCGTTAATGCCGTGACGGAGGAGGCCCCGCCCTGAATAATCGTGGTCACATTATCGAAGTAGCCGGTTCCCACTTCCTGCTGGTGCGAAACGAAGGTATATCCCTCTTTGCCTGCCGCAAATTCTGGCTGCTGCACCTTCTCAACATAGTGCTTCATGCCTTCGCCCTGCGCGTAGGCGTGCGCCAGGTCGAACATGTTGAACCACATGCTGTGGATACCCGCCAGGGTGATGAACTGGTACTTGTAGCCCATATCCGACAGCTGCTGCTGGAAGCTGGCGATGGTGGTATCGTCCAGATTCTTTTGCCAGTTGAAGGACGGCGAACAGTTATAGGCCAGCAGCTTGCCCGGATACTTCGCATGAATCGCATCGGCAAAACGCTTCGCCAGCGCCAGATCCGGCGTGGAGGTTTCACACCAGACCAGGTCAGCGTAAGGGGCATAGGCCAGACCGCGGCTGATGGCCTGTTCGATACCGGCATGCGTGCGATAGAACCCCTCGCTGGTGCGCTCGCCGGTAATAAATTCGCTGTCGTACGGATCGCAGTCAGAGGTGATCAGGTCCGCCGCATCAGCATCGGTACGGGCAATCACCAGCGTCGGCACGCCGAGCACGTCAGCAGCCAGACGCGCGGCAACCAGCTTTTGGATCGCTTCCTGGGTTGGTACCAGCACTTTCCCGCCCATATGCCCGCACTTCTTGACCGACGCCAGTTGATCTTCAAAGTGAACGGCCGCTGCACCGGCCTCAATCATGGATTTCATCAGCTCAAAGGCGTTCAGCACGCCGCCGAAACCGGCTTCCGCATCGGCGACGATCGGCAGGAAATAGTCTATAAAACGCGGATCGTGGGGTTCGATACCCGCGGCCCACTGGATCTGATCCGCACGGCGGAAGGTATTGTTGATCCGATCCACCACTGACGGCACCGAGTTCGCCGGATAAAGAGATTGATCCGGATACATGCTGGAGGCAAGGTTAGCATCCGCCGCGACCTGCCAGCCGGAAAGATAGATAGCTTCAATGCCGGCCTTCGCCTGCTGCAATGCCTGACCGCCAGTCAGTGCGCCGAGGCTGTTGATATAGCCTTTTTTAGACCCCCCGTGCAGCAGATCCCACATTTTCGCCGCGCCGTTCTGCGCCAGCGTACACTCCGGATTAACCGAGCCGCGTAACTTCACCACTTCCTCTGCGCTGTACGGACGGCGAATGCCTTCCCAGCGCGGTTGGGTCCACTCTTTTTGTAACTCTTCGATCTGTTGGGTACGGGTTTTCATGTGCAGATGCTCCATATTGTTATGTGGTGAATTACGCCAGGAAGCGGTAGCCCGGCAGGGTCAGGAAGTCGATTAAGTCATCAGAGGTGGTGATTTGTTCCATCAGACG
Organism: Enterobacter cloacae complex sp. IR5450; assembly: GCF_049238665.1. Lineage (NCBI taxonomy): Bacteria > Pseudomonadati > Pseudomonadota > Gammaproteobacteria > Enterobacterales > Enterobacteriaceae > Enterobacter > Enterobacter cloacae complex sp. IR5450. The sequence goes on along the minus strand of NZ_JBMKIC010000036.1, from coordinate 3,186 downwards.
TGCAGCATCGTCAAAACGCCCACTGCTGAAGCGGTGCTCGCCCAGTTCGTCCTGGATGACCCGCATCTCTTCGGCCAGCATCTGACGGAACAGGGCTTTGGTTACCGGTTTGCCGTTGCTGAGCGTTTTTTGATGATGGATCCACTGCCAGATGGAGGTACGTGAAATTTCCGCCGTGGCGGCATCTTCCATCAGGCCGTAAATCGGCACGCAGCCGTTGCCGGAGATCCATGCCTCGATGTACTGCACGGCGACGCGAATATTGGCGCGCATGCCCTCTTCCGTACGCTCGCCCGCACACGGCGCGAGCAACTGTTCTTCTGCGATGGGCGCATCGTCTTCACGGGTGACAAACAGCTGGTTTTTGTTGTCGCCGAGTACGCGGTTAAAGACCTCCATCGCCGTGTCGGCCAGACCAGGATGGGCAATCCACGTCCCGTCGTGGCCGTTACGGGCTTCCAGCTCTTTATCGGCTTTCACCTTGTTGAGCACCTGGTTGTTACGCTCAGCATCTTTGCTCGGGATAAAGGCCGCCATGCCGCCCATCGCAAAGGCGCCGCGTTTGTGGCAGGTCTTAATCAGCAGGCGCGAGTAGGCGCTGAGGAACGGTTTATCCATAGTGACAACCTGACGATCCGGCAATACCCGGTCGGCATGGTTTTTCAGCGTCTTGATGTAGCTGAAGATGTAATCCCAACGGCCGCAGTTCAGGCCCACAATATGGTCACGCAGCGCATGGAGGATCTCATGCATCTGGAATACGGCAGGCAGGGTTTCAATCAGCAGCGTGGCCTTAATGGTGCCGCGCGGCAGGCTGAAGCGGTCTTCTGCGTAGCTGAAAACTTCACTCCACCACGCCGCTTCCTGCCAGGACTGGGTTTTCGGCAGATAGAAATAGGGGCCGCTGCCTTTCGCCAGCAGGTTCTTATGGTTGTGGAAGAAGTACAGCGCAAAGTCGAACAGGCTGCCCGGAATCGCTTCTCCGCGCCAGGTGACGTGTTTTTCTGGCAAATGCAGACCGCGTACGCGACAGATCAGCACCGCCGGATTCGGTTTGAGCTGGTAAATTTTACCGGCTTCGTTGGTATAGCTGATGGTGCCATTGACGGCGTCGCGCAGGTTGATCTGCCCGTCGATAACTTTCTGCCAGTCCGGTGCCAGCGAGTCTTCAAAATCGGCCATAAAGACTTTGACGTTGGCATTCATGGCGTTGATCACCATTTTGCGCTCTACCGGGCCGGTGATCTCTACGCGACGATCCTGTAAATCTTCAGGGATTCCGCGGATTTTCCAATCACCATGACGAATGGAAGCAGTTTCCGAAATAAATCCTGGCAACTTGCCGTTATCGATCCCCTGCTGTTGGTGAATGCGCGCCGCCAGCAGTTTATTACGCTGTGGCGTAAAGCGAGTCACCAGTTCAGTCAGAAACTCTACCGCTTCTGCCGTCAAAACTTGCTGTTCTTGCTCACCATTCGGCTGGGTAAAGGTCAGTTCATCGACCGTTGTTGCCTGTTGAGTCATCGTTCTGCTCCTCATCAAAGATCCAAAATCACGCCCCCGATGCGAGCGAAAGATCGTTGTGTAGTTTTCGCTCAGCAGAATTAAGACTATCTATAAATTTTCCAAAATCAAAAACAATTTCCATTTTAATTTTAATTGCAACGCAACTTCATGATTAATATAGAGTTAAAGTTTCATGGTATGTTGAACAGGATTTCGGAAATAAAAAAGGCACCCGAAGGTGCCTGATCTGAATAGCTGAAACGCTTTAGGATCGTTTAATGCAGACGATTACTCCAGCGTCGGATTCATGTGGCGAAGATCGTACGGCGTAATCTGGTAGACGTAATAGTTGAGCCAGTTGGTAAACAGCAAATTTCCATGACTACGCCAGGTTGCCCGGGGCGTGTTTTGTGGATCGTTTTTCGGGAAATAGTTGTACGGGACATCCGGATTCAGACCCGCTTCAACGTCACGAAAATACTCTGCCGCGAGGGTATGCGGATCGTACTCAGGATGGCCGGTAACGAACGCGATGCGTTTGTCTTTACTGGCGAACAGGTAGGCATCGCCGTCTTCCGTTTCGGCCAGGATTTCCAGGTCGGTATAATCGCGGATCAGCTGTGCCGGAAAATCGGCGTAGCGAGAATGCGGGGCCAGGAAAGTGTCATCGAAACCACGCGTCAGCAGCGCATGCGGGTGAAGAATGTGGTGTTCGTATACGCCAGAAAGTTTGTCGCTGCGGGTTTGCTTGGGAATGCCATAGAGGATATTCAGTGCGGCCTGTACCGCCCAACAGACAAATAAGGTGGACGTGACGTGATCTTTTGCCCACTCCAGCACCTGCCTGATCTGTGGCCAGTAGGCAACGTCATTAAATTCCACCAGACCCAGCGGTGCGCCGGTGACGATCAGCCCATCGAAATTCTCATCGCGAATATCTTCAAAATTACAGTAGAAGTTATTCAGATGCTCAGCAGGCGTGTTGCGTGACTCACGCGCGTCAATGCGCAGCAGCTGGATATCAACCTGAAGCGGAGAGTTGGAGAGCAAACGCAGGAACTGGTTCTCTGTTTCGATCTTCTTTGGCATCAAATTAAGGATCAGCACCTTCAGCGGGCGAATTTCCTGACCAGAAGCACGCGAAGTTGTCATTACGAAGACATTCTCTTCACGCAAGAAATTGACGGCTGGTAGCTCGTCCTGCACCCGAATCGGCATAACCTTAAATCCTCACAGCATACGTATAAACGTTTAGACATCCAGACAGCTAACGATACCCAGAAACGGGGTTAATGTCGAGCCTGCAAGCATAAGGTGAGAAAGTTTCAAGGAGGGGACGGTGCGGTTTGATGCCCTCACCCCGGCCCTCTCCCACAGGGAGAGGGAGAAAAACAAAAGCAAAAAACCCCGCACCTTACGGTACGGGGTTTCTTTAATTGATGCCTGGCAGTTCCCTACTCTCACATGGGGAGACCCCACACTACCATCGGCGCTACGGCGTTTCACTTCTGAGTTCGGCATGGGGTCAGGTGGGACCACCGCGCTAAAGCCGCCAGGCAAATTCTGTTTAATCTGTATCAGGCTGAAAATCGTGTCTGTCTCTTCGCCAAAACACCTTCGGCGTTGTAAGGTTAAGCCTCACGGTTCATTAGTATCGGTTAGCTCAACGCATCGCTGCGC
>NZ_JBMKIC010000035.1:0-49745 GCF_049238665.1 Enterobacter cloacae complex sp. IR5450 | reverse complement strand
AGCTGGGAAAAGAGTACAGTAATATGGTCATGGTGGCATGACCATATTACTGGGGATCCCTCAGCCCTGTGGGAGAGGGTTAGGGTGAGGGCAACATCACAGCCCTTTGCGCACCCTGCGCTGGGTATAAATCGCATCCGCAACAAAGATGGCCAGCGCCACCCAGATAAAGGCGAACGTCACCATCTTATCCGCACCCGGCACCTCGCCGTAAAACACCACCGCCAGCAGGAACATCAGCGTCGGGCCAATGTACTGGAAGAAGCCCAACGTGGAGAGGCGCAGACGCGTTGCCGCGCCGGTGAAGCACAGCAGGGGTATCGTCGTGACCACGCCCGCGGCCATCAGCATCAGGTTCAGCGACCATGGGTTGCTGCCCATATGGCTGGTGGCGCTGTCGGCAATACCGAACAGGTAGATCGCGGCGACAGGCAGCAGCCACAGGGTTTCAAACAGCATTCCCGTCTGCGCTTCCACGGCGATTTTTTTACGCACCAGGCCGTAGAAGGCAAAGCTGAACGCCAGCCCCAGGGCGATAACCGGCAGTGAGCCGAAGGTCCACAGCTGTACCAGCACGCCGCAGAAGGCCAGAATCACTGCCACCCACTGCATCCGGCGAAAGCGCTCGCCGAGGAAAATCATCCCCAGCAAAATATTGACCAGCGGGTTAATAAAGTAGCCCAGGCTGGCTTCGAGCATGTGATGGTTATTCACCGCCCAGATAAACAGCAGCCAGTTTCCGCCAATCAGCACCGCAGAGAGGGCGAGCAGGAAGACCTTCTTCGGGGTTTTCAGCAGCGTTTTGACGCCTGACCACTGACGGCTGATACTCATCAGCGCAATCATGAAGAAAAACGACCAGATGACGCGGTGAGTGAGGATCTCGTCCGCCGGGACATAGGCGATAAGTTTGAAGTACGCCGGTGCTATACCCCAAATAAAATAAGCGGCAAGGGCGAGTAAAACGCCCTGCCGCGTCTGTTTAGCATCCATCGGGAAAATCCGTTACAAAAAAGTGAAGTAATTTTACCCGAATTTGCCGTCTCAACCCACCATATAAGTGGCGGTTGCGCTGGCGATATAAACCTGCTCCTCGTTATGCAGCTCAACGCGGGCGACGGCAACTTTATTCCCGGCGCGCAGCAGGCTGCTGGTACAGGTGAAGCGGTTTCCGCGTCCTGGGCGCAGGTAGTCGACGCGTAAATCGATGGTGCCCATGCGCGACAGGCGCTGGCGTAACTCATCTTCGTTGATGGTGTCGTGGCGCGTCAGCGTGCTGCCCACGCACACCAGACCGGCCGCCACGTCCAGCGCGGAGGCAATTACCCCGCCGTGCAAAATGCTTTGCGCCCAGTTACCGACCATCATTGGCTGATTATTGAAACTCAGCTGAGCGAAGTCTTTTTCGTATCGCTCCAGCTCAAGACCCAGTGCACGGTTGAACGGCATGTGGTACACAAAAATCTCGCCCACGAGCTTTAAGGTTTCTTCGGCGGTGAGTGTGGCTGACATCTGACGTGGCATCCTTGTTGTTAACAAAATGTTGATTTTATGCTTCAGGATAAAGGAATGCCACTTTAAGAAACGAGGAAGCGGAAGTTATCGCAGAAGTCTGTAGAATGCCCGGACAAAACTATTCATTAAATGTCACCATTTCAGGAGAACACCACCGATGCGGACGTATCTGGGTTGGTTACTGGCGGCGGTTGCGCTGCCCCTCACAGCATATGCGCAGGAAGCGACGATCAAAGAGGTGCATGATAAACCTGCCGTTAAGGGCAGCATCATCGCCAATATGCTTCAGGAGCATGACAATCCGTTCACGCTGTACCCGTATGACACAAACTACGTGATCTACACCCAGACCAGCGATCTCAACAAAGAGGCGATAAGCTCCTATAACTGGTCTGATAATGCGCGTAAAGATGAGGTGAAGTTCCAGCTCAGCCTCGCCTTCCCGTTCTGGCGCGGCATCCTGGGGCCGAACTCGGTACTTGGCGCGTCCTACACGCAGAAGTCATGGTGGCAACTCTCCAACAGCGGGGAGTCATCACCGTTCCGCGAAACCAACTATGAACCGCAGCTGTTCCTCGGTTTCGCCACCGATTATGAGTTTGCAGGCTGGACGCTGCGAGACGTGGAGGTGGGCTATAACCACGATTCCAACGGTCGTTCCGACCCAACCTCACGCAGCTGGAACCGCATCTATACGCGTCTGATGGCGCAGAACGGCAATTTCATGGTGGAAGTGAAGCCGTGGTACGTAGTAGGCAGCACCGATGACAACCCGGATATCACCAAATACATGGGATACTATCAGCTTAAGGTGGGCTATCAGCTGGGTGACGCGGTGCTGAGCGCCAAAGGCCAGTACAACTGGAATACCGGCTACGGCGGTGCAGAGCTGGGCCTGAGCTACCCGGTAACGAAACACGTGCGTCTCTATACCCAGGTGTATAGCGGCTACGGCGAATCGCTGATCGACTACAACTTCAACCAGACCCGCGTCGGTGTGGGCGTCATGCTGAACGATATTTTCTAAGCTGCTCGAATGTTTTTGCGTTAAACGTTGAAGTTTCTCTCTCAGGCGCTGAAAATAGCGCCTGTTTCATTTCTGGCATATGGGGTTAACGTGGCGCAGGCGGAAGTATTGAATCAGGAATCGCTGGCTAAACAGGTTTTGCATGAAACCTTTGGCTACCAGCAGTTCCGTCCTGGCCAGGAAACCATCATTGAAACCGTGCTGGAAGGCCGCGATTGCCTGGTGGTCATGCCGACCGGCGGCGGTAAATCGCTCTGCTATCAGGTGCCCGCGCTGGTGCTTAATGGCCTGACGGTTGTGGTATCACCCCTTATTTCCCTGATGAAAGACCAGGTCGACCAGCTGCTCGCCAACGGCGTGGCGGCGGCCTGTCTTAACTCAACGCAAACTCGCGAGCAGCAGCAAGAGGTGATGGCCGGGTGCCGCACCGGACAGGTTCGCCTGCTGTATATCGCGCCAGAGCGCCTGATGCTGGACAACTTCCTCGACCACCTGGCGCACTGGAACCCGGTGCTGCTGGCGGTGGATGAAGCGCACTGTATCTCCCAGTGGGGGCACGATTTCCGCCCGGAATACGCCGCCCTCGGCCAGCTTCGTCAGCGCTTCCCCGAGCTGCCGTTTATGGCGCTTACCGCCACGGCGGACGACACCACGCGTCAGGACATCGTTCGCCTGCTGGGACTGAACGACCCGTATATTCAGGTCAGCAGCTTCGACCGCCCGAACATCCGCTATATGCTGATGGAAAAGTTCAAGCCGCTGGATCAGCTCCTGCGCTACGTGCAGGAGCAGCGCGGCAAGTCCGGCATCATCTACTGCAACAGCCGCGCAAAGGTGGAAGACACCGCTGCGCGTCTGCAAAATCGCGGCTTTAGCGCGGCGGCATACCATGCCGGGTTAGAGAACCACATCCGCGCCGATGTGCAGGAAAAATTCCAGCGCGACGACCTGCAAATCGTGGTCGCAACGGTGGCGTTCGGGATGGGGATCAACAAGCCCAACGTGCGCTTTGTGGTGCATTTCGACATTCCGCGCAATATCGAATCCTACTATCAGGAAACCGGCCGCGCCGGGCGTGATGGTCTGCCTGCGGAAGCGATGCTGTTTTACGACCCGGCGGATATGGCGTGGCTGCGCCGCTGTCTGGAAGAGAAACCGCAGGGGCAGTTGCAGGATATCGAACGCCACAAGCTTAACGCGATGGGGGCCTTCGCCGAAGCGCAAACCTGCCGCCGTCTGGTGTTACTCAACTACTTTGGTGAAGGGCGTCAGGCGCCGTGCGGCAACTGCGATATCTGCCTCGACCCGCCGAAGCAGTACGATGGCCTGATGGACGCGCGCAAAGCGCTCTCGACTATCGGACGCGTGAACCAGCGCTTTGGGATGGGCTACGTCGTTGAAGTGCTGCGCGGGGCTAACAACCAGCGTATCCGCGATATGGGTCACGACAAGCTACCGGTTTACGGCATCGGGAAAGACCAGAGCCATGAGCACTGGGTGAGTATTATCCGCCAGTTGATCCACCTCGGCTTTGCCACGCAAAATATTGCCCAGCATTCTGCGCTTCAGCTGACCGAAGCGGCGCGACCTGTCCTGCGTGGCGAGGTTGAACTGAAGCTCGCCGTTCCGCGCGTCGTCGCCCTGAAGCCGCGCGTGATGCAAAAATCCTACGGCGGTAACTACGACCGCAAGCTGTTCGCCAAGCTGCGTAAGCTGCGTAAAGCTATTGCCGATGAAGAGAACATCCCGCCATACGTGGTGTTCAACGACGCGACGCTGATCGAGATGGCCGAGCAAATGCCGCTCAGCGCCAGCGAGATGCTCAGCGTCAACGGCGTCGGCACGCGCAAGCTGGAGCGCTTCGGTAAAGAGTTTATGGCGCTCATCCGTTCCCACGCTGATGGTGATGATGAGGAGTAGTCAGCCGGGCGAAAAAGTGCCAGGATGGTGACTCACTGTATTATTTCCCCGCGAGCTAATTATGTTAATGCTATTTCTCACCGTGGCGTTAGTGCACATCGTTGCGCTGATGAGCCCAGGCCCTGATTTTTTCTTCGTGTCGCAAACGGCCGTCAGCCGCTCCCGCAAAGAGGCGATGATGGGTGTGCTCGGTATTACCATGGGCGTCATGGTCTGGGCGGCGGTTGCGCTGCTCGGTCTGAACCTGATCCTGGCGAAAATGGCGTGGCTGCATAACATCATTATGGTTGGCGGCGGTCTGTACCTGTGCTGGATGGGCTACCAGATGCTGCGCGGGGCGCTGAAGAAAGAAGAGAACAAGCCGGAAGAGCCAAAGGTTGAGCTGGCAACGGGCGGCCGTAGCTTTGTGAAAGGGCTGCTGACCAACCTGGCGAACCCGAAAGCAATTATTTACTTCGGCTCGGTATTCTCGCTGTTTGTGGGGGATAACGTCGGCGCGGGCGCGCGCTGGGGGATCTTCCTGCTGATCGTTGTGGAAACGTTCGCCTGGTTTACCGTTGTGGCAAGCCTGTTTGCCTTACCGGCGATGCGTCGCGGCTACCAGCGCATCGCGAAGTGGATCGACGGCTTCGCCGGCGCGTTGTTCGCCGGCTTCGGCATTCATCTCATCATTTCTCGCTAAGCATGACGCGCTGACGCAAGCAGCGCGCCAACCAGCATAAACAGCGAACCAAAGACTTTGTTCAGGGCCTTCATCTGCTTAGGCCCTTTGATCCACGCCGCAATTCGCTGCGCCAGCGTCGCGTAACCAATCATCACAATGATATCGACAATAATGGTGGTTGCGCCCAGCACCACGTACTGCATCACCTGTGGCTGATGCGGCACGATAAACTGCGGGAACAGGGCGGCGAGGAACACGATGCTTTTCGGGTTGGTCAGGTTAACGAACACCGCGCGCTTAAACAGGTGGCCGCGTGTTTGCGTCCGGGAGAGCGTATGCAGATCAATCGAGCCAGCGGCGCGCCACTGCTGAATGCCCAGCCAGATAAGATACGCTGCGCCAGCCCATTTCAGCACCTCGAAGGCCAGCACCGAACGGGAGAACAGCGTGCCCAGACCAATCCCCACCAGCACAATATGAATGCCAAGCCCGGTCTGTAAACCGGCGATTGACGCCACCGCGCCGCGATAGCCGTGATTAATTGAGGTGGTCATGGTGTTGATTGCGCCCGAGCCAGGTGAAAGGCTGAGGATGATGGATGTCAGCAGGTAGGCGAACCACCACTCGAAGGTCATTTGAAACTCCCGGATCGTCTGTTTTTATGCCACAATACGCTATTGTTGAGTCATTTTGTGACCGGTGACGAAAAAAACGATATTCCCTGAATTACGGGGGGTGGAAACCCAATGTTTCAGCAGAAAAAGGACTGGGAAACACGAGAAAACGCATTTGCTGCTTTCTCCATGGGGCCGCTGACCGATTTCTGGCGCCAGCGTGAGGAAGATGAGTTTATGGGCGTCGGGGAAATCCCGGTACGCTTCGTTCGTTTCCGTGATGAAAAAAATGACCGGGTGATTGTGGTCTGCCCCGGGCGCATCGAAAGCTATATCAAATATGCCGAGCTGGCGTATGACCTGTTCCATCTGGGCTTTGATGTGTTAATTATCGACCATCGCGGGCAGGGGCTTTCCGGCCGGATGTTGCCGGATACCCATCGCGGCCACGTGGATAACTTCAGCGATTACGTCGACGATCTGGCCGCGTTCTGGCAGCAGGAAGTGCAGCCCGGGCCGTGGCGCAAGCGTTATATTCTTGCCCACTCCATGGGGGGCGCGATCTCGACGTTGTTTTTGCAGCGCCATAAGCACCAGTGCGACGCCATTGCGCTAACCGCGCCGATGTACGGCATTGTGATACGTTTTCCTGACTGGATGGTGCGCCATCTTCTCGACTGGGCTGAGGGCCATCAGCGCATTCGAGAAGGCTATGCCATCGGAACAGGACGCTGGCGGGCGTTACCGTTTGCCATCAACGTGTTAACCCACAGTCGGCAGCGTTATCGGCGCAACCTGCGTTTTTATGCCGATGAACCGCGTCTGCGGGTCGGCGGCCCCACCTGGCACTGGGTGCGGGAAGGTATTCATGCCGGTGAACAGGTGCTGGCAGGCGTAGGCGATGATGACACGCCGACGCTCCTGATCCAGGCGGAAGAAGAGCGTGTGGTGGATAACCGCATGCATGACCGCTATTGTGAACTTCGCGCCGCTGCGGGCCATCCCTGTGAAGGGGGTAAACCGCTGGTCATCAACGGTGCGTACCATGAGATCCTTTTTGAAAAGGACGCTATGCGCTCAGTCGCGCTCAACGCCATTGTTGAATTTTTCAACAGGCATAACTGATTATTGTTTTCCACCAGAGGTTGAAATCCCTATGTACCAGGTTGTTGCATCTGATTTAGATGGCACGCTGCTTTCCCCCGACCACACCCTGTCGCCTTATGCGAAAGAGACCCTAAAACTCCTGACTGCCCGTGGCGTGAACTTCGTGTTCGCCACCGGTCGCCACCACGTGGACGTGGGGCAGATCCGCGATAACCTGGAGATCAAGTCGTACATGATCACCTCTAACGGTGCGCGCGTACATGACACGGACGGCAACCTGATTTTTACCCATAATCTCGATCGTGACATCGCCACTGATTTGTTCGGCATTGTGCATAACAACCCGGATATCGTGACTAACGTTTACCGCGACGACGAGTGGTTTATGAACCGTCATCGCCCGGACGAAATGCGTTTCTTCAAGGAAGCCGTCTTCAACTACTCCCTGTATGAGCCGGGTTTGCTGGATCCTGAAGGGATCAGCAAGGTGTTCTTTACCTGCGAAAGTCACGAAGCGCTGCTTCCGCTGGAGCAGGCGATCAACGCCCGCTGGGGCGACCGCGTGAACGTGAGCTTCTCCACGCTGACCTGTCTGGAAGTGATGGCGGGCGGGGTGTCCAAAGGTCACGCGCTGGAAGCGGTCGCGAAGCGTCTGGGCTTTGATCTGAAAGACTGTATCGCCTTTGGCGATGGCATGAACGATGCCGAGATGCTCTCCATGGCGGGTAAAGGCTGCATCATGCAGAACGCGCATCAGCGCCTGAAAGATCTGCACCCGGAGCTGGAAGTGATTGGCACGAACGCAGACAACGCGGTACCTAAGTATTTGCGCAAACTGTTCCTTGAATAATCTTCATTTGATTGTTTATTGTTCAGATGTCAACTAAAGAGTTCGCTACAATGCCTCTCCTTCTTTCTGAGAGACAAGCATTGTGGCGCTACTCATTATCACGACTATCCTGTGGGCCTTCTCCTTTAGTCTGATTGGCGAATACCTTGCCGGATCGGTCGACAGCTACTTTTCGGTGCTGATGCGCGTGGGGCTGGCGGCACTGGTGTTCCTGCCGTTCCTGCGTACCCGCGGGCAATCGCTAAAAACCATTCTGCTGTACATGCTGGTAGGCGCGATGCAGCTCGGCATCATGTACCTGTTCAGCTTCCGGGCTTACGTCTACCTGTCCGTCTCGGAATTTCTGCTCTTTACCGTGCTCACGCCGCTCTATATCACGCTGATTTACGACCTGCTCAGCAGGCGCCGCCTGCGCTGGGGATATCTGCTGAGCGCGGCGCTGGCAGTCATTGGCGCGGCGATAATTCGCTATGACAAGGTGAGCGATCACTTCTGGACCGGGCTGATGTTCGTCCAGCTCGCTAATATCAGCTTTGCCATCGGGATGGTGGGTTACAAACGCCTGATGGAGACCCGCCCGATGCCGCAGCATAACGCGTTTGCGTGGTTCTATATGGGCGCGGCGATTGTCGCGATTGCGGCATGGTTTATGCTCGGCAACCCGCAAAAGCTGCCGACCACCCCCGTGCAGTGGAGCGTTCTGGTCTGGCTGGGCGTGGTGGCCTCGGGCCTGGGCTATTTTATGTGGAACTACGGCGCGACGCAGGTAGACGCCGGAACGCTGGGGATCATGAACAACGTGCACGTGCCGGCAGGGCTACTGGTGAACCTCGCCATCTGGCAGGAGCAGCCGCACTGGCCGAGTTTCCTTATTGGGGGAACGGTGATCCTGGCTTCGCTGTGGGTACATCGCCGCTGGGTCGCTCCGCGCTCCGCACAAACGGAAGATGGTCGCACGCGTGGTTCCGCGCTGAGCGAATAAACGCTTCCGTAATTGGCTGACGTTGCTCGCCATCGCGCACGGCGGCGTACAGCCGGCTCCACAGTCCTTCACCCAGGGTTTTGGTGACCACCAGACCCTGGCGTTCAACCGTCTCGACCACCCAGTGCGGCAGCGCCGCAATTCCCATTCTGGCCGCCACCATCTGAATTAACAGCAGCGTGTTATCCACGCTTTTCAGCTGTGGGCTGATGCCTGCGGGTTGCAGGAAATGGCGCCAGATATCCAGACGACTGCGCTGTACCGGGTAAATCAGCAGCGTCTCCGTTGCCAGATCTTCCGGCGTGATACGCGTTTTGGCGGCCAGCGGATGGTCCGGGGCCAGCACCAGACGCACCTCAAAATCAAACATTGGCGAATAGTGCAGACCGCTGCGTGGCAGAATATCTGAGGTCATCACCAGATCCAGCTCACCCTGCTGAAGCGACGGCTGCGGATCAAACGTGACGCCGGATTTGAAGTCCATCTCTACCTGCGGCCACTTCTGGCGGAAGTTCTCAAGCGCGGGGGTCAGCCACTGAATACAGCTGTGACACTCAATGGCGATGCGCAGGGTGGTCTGCTGCGGCTCGTTGCAGGACTGCAACGCGCTGGCAATCTGCGGCAGCACCTGGTTCGCCAGCTGAAGCAAAATTTCGCCCTGCGGCGTAAAGCGCAAAGGCTGGCTCTTACGCACAAAAAGACGAAAGCCGAGGCGTTGTTCCAGATCGCTGAACTGGTGAGAAAGGGCAGACTGAGTCTGGTGCAGCGTGGCCGCTGCCGCCGCAAGAGAACCGCAGTTCCGCAACGCTTGTAGCGTTTTCAGGTGTTTAATCTCGATCATGAAAGTCCTTCACTTCGGCATGAACATTTTGCGCTTGAGGAATATACAGTACCTGCCAATTATAGAAGTGTAAACATCTGGACGTCTAAATAACGAATTTCTACAAGGGGTATGCCATGACAATCCGCACTCACACTCTCGGTTTCCCTCGCGTTGGTCTGCGTCGCGAGCTGAAAAAAGCGCAAGAAAGCTACTGGGCGGGTAACGCCACCCGCGAAGAACTGCTGGCGGTGGGACGCGAGCTGCGCGCGCGTCACTGGGATCAGCAAAAACAGGCGGGCGTAGACCTGCTGCCGGTGGGCGATTTCGCCTGGTACGACCATGTTCTGACCACCAGCCTGCTGCTTGGCAACGTGCCGGCTCGTCATCAGAACAACGATGGATCGGTGGATATCGATACCCTGTTCCGCATCGGCCGTGGCCGCGCGCCAACGGGTGAGCCAGCGGCAGCGGCGGAAATGACCAAGTGGTTTAACACCAACTATCACTATATGGTGCCGGAGTTCGTTAAGGGCCAGCAGTTCAAACTGACCTGGACCCAGCTTCTGGATGAAGTGGACGAAGCGCTGGCGCTGGGTCACCAGGTGAAACCCGTGCTGCTGGGGCCGGTCACCTACCTGTGGCTGGGCAAAGTGAAAGGTGAGCAGTTCGACCGCCTCAGCCTGCTGAACGATATTCTGCCGGTTTATAAGCAGGTGCTGATTGAGCTGGGTAAGCGCGGTATTCAGTGGGTGCAAATCGATGAACCGGCGCTGGTGCTTGAGCTGCCGCAGGCGTGGCTGGATGCCTTCAAACCGGCGTATGACGCGCTCACGGGCCAGGTGAAGCTGCTGCTGACCACCTATTTCGAGGGCGTAACGCCTAACCTCGACACCATTACTGCGCTGCCGGTTCAGGGTCTGCACGTTGATCTCGTTCACGGCAAAGACGATGTGGCAGAGTTGCACAAGCGTCTGCCTGCGGAGTGGCTGCTCTCTGCCGGTCTGGTGAATGGTCGTAACGTCTGGCGTGCCGATCTCACCGAGAAATATGCACAAATTAAGGACATTGTCGGTAAACGTGAATTGTGGGTAGCCTCTTCCTGTTCCTTGCTGCACAGCCCGATCGACCTGAGCGTAGAGACCCGACTCGACGCTGAGGTGAAAAGCTGGTTTGCCTTTGCCCTGCAAAAGTGTGAGGAGCTGGCTCTACTGCGCGACGCGTTGAACAGCGGCGACACGGCTGCGATTACCCACTGGAGCGCTCCGATCCAGGCGCGCCGTCACTCGACGCGCGTGCATAACCCGGCGGTGGAAAAACGTCTGGCGGCCATCACTGCCCGGGACAGCCAGCGCCAGAGCCCGTATGAAGTGCGCGCCGAAGCCCAGCGTGCGCGCTTTAACCTGCCCGCGTGGCCGACCACAACCATCGGCTCCTTCCCGCAGACTACCGAGATCCGCGGCCTGCGCCTGGACTTCAAAAAGGGCAATCTGGATGCGAATCACTACCGCACCGGCATTGCGGAACACATCAAACAGGCGATCGTCGAGCAGGAACGTCTGGGTCTGGACGTGCTGGTGCACGGCGAGGCCGAGCGTAACGATATGGTGGAATACTTCGGTGAACACCTGGACGGCTTTGTCTTTACCCAGAACGGCTGGGTGCAAAGCTACGGCTCCCGCTGCGTGAAGCCGCCGGTGGTGATCGGCGACGTCAGCCGCCCGGAAGCGATCACCGTGGAGTGGGCGAAGTATGCCCAGTCTCTGACCGACAAACCGGTAAAAGGCATGCTGACGGGGCCGGTGACCATTCTCTGCTGGTCGTTCCCGCGTGAAGATGTATCCCGGGAAACCATCGCCAAACAGATCGCCCTGGCGCTGCGTGATGAAGTGGCGGATCTGGAAGCGGCGGGGATTGGCATCATTCAGATCGACGAACCGGCGCTGCGTGAAGGGTTGCCGCTGCGTCGCAGCGACTGGGATGCTTACTTACAGTGGGGCGTGGAGGCTTTCCGCCTCAACGCGGCCGTCGCGAAGGACGACACGCAGATCCACACCCACATGTGTTACTGCGAATTTAACGACAGCATGGACTCCATTGCCGCGCTCGACGCCGATGTGATCACCATCGAGACCTCGCGTTCAGACATGGAGCTGCTGGAGTCGTTCGAAGAGTTCGACTACCCGAACGAAATCGGGCCGGGCGTGTATGACATTCACTCCCCTAACGTGCCAAGCGTGGAGTGGATTGAATCGCTGCTGCAAAAAGCGGCCCAGCGCATCCCGGCGGAACGTCTGTGGGTAAACCCGGACTGCGGCCTGAAAACTCGCGGCTGGCCTGAAACCCGCGCGGCGCTGGCGAACATGGTGCAGGCGGCGCAGAATTTGCGTCAGGCGTAGTGGGGCTGGATTGCCCGGTTGGCGTAGCCGCCACCGGGCTTTTGGTATTACGCTTTCTTCCCGCCGTACTGGCTGAACCACGCCAGCATTCTCTGCCAGCCATCTTTCGCGGATTCCGCGTGATAGCTCGGACGATAATCGGCATTAAACGCGTGTCCCGCATCCGGGTACACCACGATTTCGGCCTTCGCGTTTGCCGCCCGCAGCGCGTGGCGCATGGTCTCGACGGTATCAAGCGGAATGCCGGTATCCTGACCGCCATACAGCCCTAGCACCGGGGCATTTAAATCGGTGGCGATATCAACCGGATGTTTAGGCGAGTTCAGCGTCTTTTCGCCCACCAGTTTGCCGTACCAGGCCACGGCCGCTTTCAACTGCGGATTGTGCGCGGCATACAGCCAGCTAATGCGTCCACCCCAACAGAAGCCGGTCACCATCAGACGGTGCGGGTCGCCACCGTTGCGCGCCGCCCAACTGGCAACGTGGTCGAGATCGGCCAGTACCTGCGCGTCCGGCACTTTGCTGACCAGGTTGCTGAACAGCGTCGGGATGTCGCTGTAATCATTCGGATCGCCCTGACGGAAATAGAGTTCCGGCGCAACGGCCAGGTAACCTTCCAGCGCCAGACGGCGGCAGAGGTCGCGAATATGTTCATGAACGCCAAATATTTCCTGCACCACGATCACGATGGGCAGCGGGCCATCGGCAGATTTTGGCCGCGCGTGGTACGCTGGCATGTTCTCTCCCTGGGAGGGAATGGAGGTCTCGCCTGCGGTAATGGCTTCTTCAGGGGTTGAGACGATGGTTGAAGCGTGCGGGGCCGCAGCAGGTGCAAAACCGGTTTTTTCAGTCATGGCATTCTCCGTACCAATGAATGGATTAGCGCAAAGATAAATATAGACACCAGGTTAACAACCCACAGTGCCTTAAAGCGTCTATCTTTTGTGCAGCACCCGGCGATATAACTTGTTAATGTGATGTGAATCACTATTTTATGGAAATTAACTGCAATCATTTTCATTCATGGTGAGGTGTGTCACGAAATAATGCACATTGCTTCTGTAAAGTACCGTTTTACTTCTTCTGACAAACCGACCCACAGAGGAGTCACCTATGTCTAAGTCTGATGTTTTTCATCTCGGCCTCACTAAAAACGATTTACAAGGGGCTACGCTTGCTATCGTCCCTGGCGATCCAGAGCGTGTGGAAAAGATCGCCGCGCTGATGGATAAGCCGGTTAAGCTGGCAGCGCATCGCGAATTCACCACCTGGCGCGCAGAGCTGGACGGTAAAGCGGTGATCGTGTGCTCTACCGGTATTGGTGGCCCGTCTACCTCTATCGCCGTTGAAGAGCTGGCGCAGCTGGGCATTCGTACTTTCCTGCGCATCGGCACCACAGGCGCCATTCAGCCGCACATCAACGTGGGCGACGTGCTGGTTACCACCGCATCCGTGCGGCTGGACGGGGCAAGCCTGCACTTTGCTCCGATGGAATTCCCGGCAGTGGCCGATTTCGAATGCACCACCGCGCTGGTTGAAGCCGCGAAATCCGTGGGCGCCACCACCCACGTGGGCGTAACTGCCTCTTCCGATACCTTCTACCCGGGCCAGGAGCGTTACGACACCTTCTCTGGTCGCGTGGTGAGCCGTTTCAAAGGCTCCATGGAAGAGTGGCAGTCGATGGGCGTCATGAACTACGAAATGGAATCTGCGACGCTGCTGACCATGTGCGCGAGCCAGGGTCTGCGTGCCGGTATGGTGGCGGGCGTTATCGTCAACCGTACCCAACAGGAGATCCCGAACGCTGAAACCATGAAGCAGACTGAAAGCCATGCGGTGAAAATCGTGGTTGAAGCGGCGCGCCGCCTGATCTAATTCTCTCTTCAGTGCTAAAAGGCCGACATGCTCGGCCTTTTCTTTTTGCGTAACGCCTCGCAGGAAAACCCTTTCAAACTGGACGTTCATACAGCACAATTCTATTTTGTGCGGGTTAGACGTGGATGCAGGGGGCATTGTGGATATTTCAATCCTGGTTTATGCGGTAGTTGCGCTGGTGAGCGTGGGGATTGGCTGGCTCATTTGCGGCTACCAACATGCTCAGCAGAAAGCCGATCAGCTGGCAGAGCGCGAAGAGATCGTCGCCGAACTCAGCGCGACGAAACAACAGCTTGCGCTGAGTGACCACTGGCGCGATGAGTGTGAACTGCTCAATAACGAACTGCGCAATCTGCGCGACATTAACACCTCGCTGGAGGCCGATCTCCGGGAAGTGACCACCCGCCTTGAGTCCACCCAACTGCACGCCGAAGACAAAATCCGTCAGATGATCAACAGCGAGCAGCGTCTTAGCGAGCAGTTTGAGAACCTCGCGAACCGCATTTTTGAGCACAGCAATCGCCGCGTGGATGAGCAGAACCGTCAGAGCCTGAACAGCCTGCTGACGCCGCTGCGTGAACAGCTGGACGGCTTTCGCCGTCAGGTGCAGGACAGCTTTGGTCAGGAGGCCCGCGAGCGCCACACGCTGGCGCATGAAATTCGTAATCTCCAGCAGCTGAATGCGCAGATGGCGCAGGAGGCGGTTAACCTGACGCGCGCACTGAAAGGTGATAACAAAGCGCAGGGAAACTGGGGCGAAGTGGTCATGACGCGCGTGCTGGAGGCCTCTGGCCTGCGCGAAGGATACGAATACGAAACGCAGGTCAGCATTGAAAACGATGCGCGCTCGCGGATGCAGCCGGATGTCATTGTTCGTCTGCCACAGGGCAAAGATGTGGTTATCGACGCCAAAATGACGCTGGTGGCCTATGAGCGCTACTTCAACGCGGAAGATGACTACACCCGCGAAACAGCGTTGCAGGAGCACATCGCCTCCGTGCGTAACCATATCCGTCTGCTGGGCAGAAAAGATTATCAACAGTTGCCGGGGCTGCGATCGCTGGATTATGTGCTGATGTTCATTCCGGTTGAGCCAGCCTTCCTGCTGGCGCTCGACAGACAGCCCGAACTGATCACCGAAGCGCTGAAAAATAACATTATGCTGGTCAGCCCCACCACGCTGCTGGTGGCGTTACGTACCATTGCCAACCTGTGGCGTTATGAGCACCAAAGCCGTAACGCGCAGCAGATTGCCGATCGCGCCAGCAAGCTGTACGACAAAATGCGGCTGTTTGTGGACGATATGTCCTCGGTGGGGCAAAGCCTGGATCGCGCGCAGGATAACTACCGGCAGGCGATGAAAAAACTCTCCTCCGGGCGCGGCAATTTGCTGGCGCAGGCGGAGGCGTTTCGCAGCCTGGGGGTGGAAGTTAAACGCGAGATTAATCCGGAACTGGTGGAGCAGGCTACCGCTCAGGACGAAGAGTTTCGTCTGTGTGAAGGCGACGGTGAGCAAAATAGCCGCAATGAAGACAACGGTTTAGCGGCGAGTTTATCCCCCGAAGCGCAGCCGGCACGTTTCTTTCACGGTGGTTGAAACGTAGGGCAAATGCGCCCAATCTGTTACACTTCACGAACATTTGACTGATTAGCAGGCTCTGAGATGGTTGACGATTCACAAGACACAACGCACTTTGGCTTTCAGACTGTCGCCAAAGCGCAGAAAGCTGACATGGTGGCCCACGTATTTCATTCCGTGGCGGCGAAGTACGATGTGATGAATGATTTGATGTCATTCGGCATTCATCGCTTGTGGAAGCGCTTCACTATTGATTGCAGCGGCGTGCGCCGTGGACAAACGGTGCTGGATTTAGCCGGAGGCACAGGGGATCTGACCGCTAAATTCTCCCGTCTGGTTGGCGAAACCGGCCGCGTGGTGCTGGCGGATATCAACGACTCCATGCTGAAAATGGGACGCGAAAAGCTGCGTAACATCGGCGTGGTAGGCAACGTTGAATATGTTCAGGCCAACGCCGAAGCGCTGCCGTTCCCGGATAATACGTTCGACTGCATCACCATCTCTTTCGGTCTGCGTAACGTGACCGATAAAGATAAAGCGCTGCGCTCCATGTACCGCGTGCTGAAGCCGGGCGGCCGACTGCTGGTTCTCGAGTTTTCTAAACCGATTATCGACCCGCTGAGCAAAGCTTACGATGCCTATTCCTTCCACGTTCTGCCGCGCATCGGCGAGCTGGTGGCAAACGATGCAGAAAGTTACCGTTATCTGGCCGAATCCATCCGAATGCACCCGGATCAGGACACGCTGAAAGCGATGATGCAGGATGCCGAGTTTGAAAACGTGGAATACTTCAATATGACGGCGGGTGTCGTCGCGCTGCATCGTGGTTACAAGTTCTGAGTGGAGGTTTCCCGTGCCCATTAAACCCTTAGTCACCGCAGGCATCGAGAATGTACTGAATGCCTTTCTGTATCGCGCTCCGGCGCTGAAAACCGCACGTCAGCGGCTTAACGGAAAGGTGCTGCGCATCGTGTTAAAGGAGTTCTCGACGCCGCTTGTGCTGGTCTTCAGCGAACGCCGGCTTGACGTTCTGGGGGAGTGGGAAGGCGAAGCTGATTGCTCGGTAATTACGCACATGAGCGTCTTACCAAAACTGCGTGACCGTCAGCAGATGACGGCGCTTATTCGCAGCGGTGAGCTGGAGGTCGAAGGCGATATTCAGGTGGTACAGAACTTCGTTGCACTCAGCGATCAGGCTGAATTCGACCCGGCGGAACTGCTGGCGCCCTATATCGGCGACATCGCGGCTGAAGGGATAAGCAAAACGCTGCGCACGGGTTCCGCTTTCCTGCGTAAAGGTCTGCTCCGTCAACAGCGCTACGCTGCCGAGGTGCTGACCGAAGAGTGGCGTATGGCGCCGGGGCCTTTAGAAGTCGCCTGGTTTGCAGAAGAGACCGCGGCAGTTGAGCGCGCAGTTGATGCGTTAACCAAACGGCTGGAAAAACTGGAGGGCAAATGACGCCTGGTGAAATTCGGCGCCTCTATTTTATCGTTCGCACCTTTTTGAGCTACGGGCTCGACGAGCTTATCCCCAGAATGCGTATCACCCTGCCGCTTCGGCTTTGGCGTCGCACGCTGTTCTGGATGCCGAATCGCCATAAGGATCAGGAGCTGGGCGCACGCCTGCGTCTTGCGTTGCAGGAGCTGGGACCGGTCTGGATCAAGTTTGGGCAGATGCTCTCAACACGTCGCGACCTTTTTCCACCGCAGATTGCCGATCAGCTCGCACTATTGCAGGATCGCGTCGCTCCGTTTGACGGAGAGAGAGCGAAGAAACAAATCGAAGAAGCGATGGGCAATATCCCCATCGAGACCTGGTTTGATGATTTCGATATTCAGCCTCTGGCCTCTGCCTCTATTGCGCAGGTTCATACTGCGCGCCTGAAGGAAAATGGCAAAGAGGTGGTCATTAAAGTGATTCGTCCGGATATCCTGCCGGTTATCAAAGCAGACATGAAGCTGATTTATCGCCTGGCTCGCTGGGTGCCGCGTCTGTTGCCGGATGGCCGCCGTCTGCGTCCGCTGGAAGTGGTACGGGAATACGAAAAAACGCTGATTGATGAGCTTAACCTGCTGCGTGAATCGGCGAACGCCATTCAGCTGCGTCGAAACTTTGAAGACAGCCCGATGCTGTATGTTCCTGAAGTCTATTCTGACTATTGCAGTCAGAACATGATGGTGATGGAACGTATCTACGGTATTCCGGTCTCGGACGTGACGGCGCTGGAAAAACAGGGCACCAACATGAAGTTGCTGGCCGAACGTGGCGTGCAGGTCTTCTTTACTCAGGTTTTCCGCGACAGCTTCTTCCATGCTGACATGCATCCGGGCAACATTTTTGTCAGCTATGAGCACCCGGAAGATCCTAAATACATCGGCATCGACTGCGGTATTGTCGGCTCGCTGAATAAAGAGGATAAGCGTTATCTCGCCGAGAACTTTATCGCTTTCTTCAATCGCGACTACCGTAAGGTGGCCGAGCTGCACGTGGATTCAGGCTGGGTTCCGCCAGATACCAACGTGGAAGAGTTTGAATTTGCGATCCGCACCGTCTGTGAGCCGATTTTTGAAAAGCCGCTCTCGGAGATCTCTTTCGGACACGTCCTGCTCAACCTGTTCAACACCGCACGCCGTTTCAATATGGAAGTGCAGCCACAATTAGTTTTACTTCAGAAAACATTACTTTACGTTGAGGGCGTAGGCCGCCAGCTCTATCCTCAGTTAGACTTGTGGAAAACCGCGAAACCGTTCCTCGAATCCTGGATTAAGGATCAGGTCGGTATTCCAGCCCTGGTTCGCTCGCTTAAAGAGAAAGGCCCGTTCTGGATTGAAAAAATGCCTGAAATTCCTGAACTGGTTTACGACAGTTTGCGTCAGAGCAAGAACCTTCAGCACAGCATGGATAAAATCGCGCACGAGCTTCAATCCAGTCGCGTGCGTCAGGGGCAGTCCCGCTATCTCTTCGGAATTGGCGCGACGCTGCTGATAAGCGGCACGTTGCTGTTGATCAATCGTCCGGACTGGGAAATGATGCCAGCCTGGATTATGGCTGCCGGTGTGGTTGTCTGGCTTGCTGGCTGGCGAAAAACGCGCTGAATTAGCGTCGCTATCGAGAGATTGCATACGTATAATGCGATCTGACTAATTAATCATCTATCACTGGGGAACACGCATGGGTGGTATCAGTATCTGGCAGTTAGTGATCATTGCCGTCATCGTTGTGCTGCTGTTTGGCACGAAAAAACTCGGATCGATTGGTTCCGACCTGGGCGCGTCAATCAAAGGCTTCAAGAAAGCCATGAGCGATGATGAGAATAAGCAGGAAAAAACCAGTCAGGATGCTGATTTTACCGCTAAATCCATCGCCGATAAGCAGGACGAAGCCAAAAAGGAAGAGGCTAAACGTCACGATAAAGAGCAGGTGTAATTCGTGTTCGACATTGGTTTTGGTGAGTTACTGCTGGTCTTTGTGATTGGTCTGATTGTGTTGGGGCCGCAGCGTTTACCCGTTGCGGTGAAAACCGTCGTGGGCTGGGTGCGGGCACTTCGCTCGCTGGCAACTACCGTGCAGAACGAGCTGGCGCAGGAGCTGAAGCTTCAGGAATTTCAGGACAGCCTGAAAAAGGTTGAAAAGGCGAGCATGGATAACCTGACGCCGGAGCTGAAAGCATCAATGGATGAGTTACGAGAAGCGGCTGAATCCATGAAGCGCTCTTACAGCATTAACGATCCTGAGAAGGCGAGCGATGAAGCAAACACCATCCACAATCCGGTGGTGAAGGGTAGCGAAGAGCAGCGCGAGGGTGTAACGCCTTCCAGCGCGGAGCATCAGGCTGCTTCGCCAGAGCAATCGCCGCAGGAGCCCGAAGTGAAAAAGCAGGTGCCGCCGGAAGAGCCCGTGGTCAAAACGGCTGAGGTAAAACCCGCCGCGCCCGTTTCCGAATCATCCCCCTCGTCGAGTGATAAAGCGTAAACATGGCAGTAGATGATACTCAACCGCTGATTGCGCACCTCATTGAGCTGCGTAAGCGCCTGTTAAACTGCATTATTGCGGTTTTCCTCATTTTTTTATGTCTGGTCTATTTCGCCAACGATATCTATCAGGTGGTTTCCGCGCCGCTGATTAAACAGATGCCGCTGGGCGCGACGATGATTGCAACGGACGTTGCTTCACCGTTCTTTACCCCCATCAAGCTGACCTTCTGGGTATCGTTGATTGCATCTGCACCGGTCATTTTGTATCAGGTCTGGGCATTTGTGGCGCCCGCGCTGTACAGGCATGAACGCAAGCTGGTTATTCCGCTGCTGGTGTCCAGTTCGCTGCTGTTTTACATCGGCATGGCGTTCGCCTACTTCGTTGTCTTCCCGCTGGCCTTTGGCTTCCTGACGCATACCGCGCCGGAAGGGGTGCAGGTTTCGACGGACATCGCCAGTTACCTCAGCTTCGTCATGGCGCTGTTTATGGCCTTTGGTGTCGCCTTCGAGGTGCCCGTAGCGATTGTCCTGCTCTGCTGGGTAGGGGTGACCACGCCTGACGATCTGCGTAAGAAGCGCCCGTACATCCTTGTGGGGGCATTTGTTGTAGGTATGCTGTTAACGCCACCGGACGTCTTCTCGCAAACCTTACTGGCGATACCGATGTACTGCCTGTTTGAAGTCGGCGTATTCTTCGCTCGTTTCTACGTCGGAAAGGGGCGTACCCGGGACGAAGAAGACGAGCCGTCTGAAGAGACCACGAAAGAATAAAACCAACCGCCCGTCAGGGCGGTTGTCATATGGGGATACGTATGTTTGATATCGGGCTTAATCTGACCAGCGCCCAGTTTGCGAAAGACCACGATGAGGTGGTGGCGCGCGCCTTTGCCGCCGGCGTGAGCGGGCTGTTACTGACGGGAACGAATCTGCATGAGAGTGAGCAGGCACGGCAGCTGGCGCAACGCTATCAACACTGCTGGTCCACCGCCGGCGTGCATCCGCATGACAGCAGCCAGTGGACGCATGAAAGCGCTGAGGTGCTTCATCGTCTGGCACAAACGCCAGAAGTGGTTGCCATTGGCGAATGCGGGCTTGATTTCAACCGTAATTTCTCGACGCCTGAAGAGCAGGAGAAGGCATTTACCGCCCAGCTTGCGCTGGCAGCAGAGCTGGAGATGCCGGTGTTTATGCACTGTCGCGATGCGCATGAACGTTTTATGGCGCTACTGGAACCCTGGCTGGAGAAACTGCCGGGCGCGGTGTTGCACTGCTTTACGGGCTCCCGTCAGGAAGCGCTGGATTGCCTGAACCGCGGGCTTTATTTGGGTATCACGGGCTGGGTCTGCGATGAGCGTCGTGGGCTGGAACTGCGTGAGCTGTTACCCGTTATCCCGGCCGATCGTTTGCTGCTGGAAACGGATGCGCCGTATCTGTTGCCCCGGGATATGCAGCCCAAACCGCCATCACGACGTAATGAACCGGCCTACCTGGGGCATATTGCTGAGCGAGTGGCGCACTGGCGGGGAGAAGATGTGCAGTGGCTGGCAGCACAAACCGATGATAACGTGCGTCGTCTGTTCGGCGTGCAGTTCTAAACTTTGCGGAAATCGGTGTTTTTCACGCTCTGCAACACCTCTTTGTTCAGCAGGTTGAGCAGCAGCATGGAGCGCGCTTCACCGTCCGGCTCAGCGAAGATGGCCTGTAAGCCTTCAAAGGCGCCTTCGGTGATCACCACGCTGTCGCCGGCATAAGGGGTTTCCGGATCGGTAATATCTTCAGGCTGCTGGTAGACAGAAAGCTGATGAATAACCGATGACGGTACTCTTGCCGGATGGGCGCCAAAACGCACAAAATGGCTGACGCCGCGTGTGGCACTGATCGTCGTGGTGTGGATCACTTCGGGGTCGAATTCGACGAACAGGTAATTCGGGAACAGAGGCTCACTGACGGTCGTGCGTCTTCCACGCTGCATTTTTTCAAGCGTGATCACGGGTGTCAGGCAGTTCACAGACTGACGTTCAAGATGTTCCTGCGCGCGCTGAAGTTGCCCGCGTTTGCAATACAGTAAATACCAGGCCTGCATAATCACTCTTCCCATTGTTCGGGGCGCAAGCATACCAAAACCCTGGCGGGATCGCTAAGGTGATTATAATGGCGAAAAAGAGAGTAAGTCGTGGAAGTTCACGCTAATTTAACAAAATTACAGCATCACGCGGTCTTACGCCGTATAATGAAGCGCTTACAGAGAGGCCATGATTAACTGCATGAAATACCACGATCTACGCGACTTCCTGGCGCTGCTGGAAAAGCAGGGCGAACTCAAACGCATTACGCTTCCTGTTGATCCGTATCTGGAAATGACAGAAATCGCTGACCGCACCCTGCGCGCGGGCGGCCCGGCGTTGCTGTTTGAAAACCCAAAAGGCTACACCATGCCGGTGCTGTGCAACCTGTTTGGCACACCTCGCCGCGTGGCGCTGGGGATGGGGCAGGAAGATGTCACGGCGTTACGTGAAGTGGGCAAACTGCTGGCCTTTCTGAAAGAGCCGGAGCCGCCAAAAGGGTTCCGCGACCTGTTCGACAAACTGCCGCAGTTTAAGCAGGTGTTGAATATGCCCACCAAACGCCTGCGCGGTGCGCCGTGCCAGCAAAAAGTGCTGGAAGGCGATGCGGTGGATCTGACCAATATTCCCATCATGCAGTGCTGGCCTGAAGATGCCGCACCGCTGATCACCTGGGGCCTCACCGTGACGCGTGGGCCGCATAAAGAGCGTCAAAACCTCGGCATTTACCGCCAGCAGCTGATTGGCAAAAACAAGCTCATCATGCGCTGGTTGTCCCATCGCGGCGGGGCGCTGGATTTTCAGGAGTGGTGCGCGGCCCATCCGGGCGAACGCTTCCCGGTTTCCGTCGCGCTGGGTGCCGATCCGGCAACCATCCTGGGCGCGGTGACGCCTGTTCCTGATACGCTGTCTGAATATGCCTTTGCAGGGCTGCTGCGCGGCACCAAAACCGAAGTGGTGAAGTGCATCTCCAATGACCTGGAAGTACCGGCCAGCGCAGAGATTGTGCTGGAAGGTTACATTGAACAGGGCGAGCTGGCACCCGAAGGGCCGTACGGCGACCACACCGGCTATTACAACGAAGTGGATAACTTTCCGGTGTTCACCGTCACGCACATTACCCAGCGTGAAGATGCCATTTATCATTCAACTTACACTGGCCGCCCACCGGATGAACCGGCGGTACTGGGGGTGGCGCTGAACGAAGTGTTCGTGCCGATCCTGCAAAAGCAGTTCCCGGAAATTGTTGATTTTTATCTGCCGCCGGAAGGGTGTTCGTATCGCCTGGCGGTGGTGACGATGAAGAAGCAGTATGCCGGTCACGCTAAGCGCGTGATGATGGGCGTATGGTCTTTCCTGCGCCAGTTTATGTATACCAAGTTTGTGATTGTCTGCGATGATGACGTCAATGCCCGCGACTGGAATGACGTTATCTGGGCCATCA
The DNA here is from genome assembly GCF_049238665.1 of Enterobacter cloacae complex sp. IR5450. Classification (NCBI taxonomy): domain Bacteria; kingdom Pseudomonadati; phylum Pseudomonadota; class Gammaproteobacteria; order Enterobacterales; family Enterobacteriaceae; genus Enterobacter; species Enterobacter cloacae complex sp. IR5450. The sequence continues at coordinate 26,911 of NZ_JBMKIC010000035.1, read as the reverse complement.
CCACGCGTATGGATCCGGCGCGTGATACGGTGTTAGTGGAAAACACGCCGATTGATTACCTGGATTTTGCCTCGCCGGTTTCCGGACTTGGCTCAAAAATGGGACTGGATGCCACGAACAAATGGCCTGGCGAAACCGACCGTGAATGGGGTCGCCCGATCGAAAAAGATCCTGCCGTGACCGCGCGAATTGACGCGATCTGGGACGAGCTGGCCATAATGAATAACGGTAAGGCAGAATAAGACCGTTTAGCCCTATAGACTTCCCGACAGAGAGAGCGAATGACAACCTTAAGCTGTAAAGTGACGTCGGTAGATGCTATTACCGACACCGTATATCGCGTCCGTTTGGTTCCTGAAGCGGCATTCTCATTCCGTGCCGGTCAGTACCTGATGGTCGTGATGGACGAGCGTGATAAGCGTCCTTTCTCTATGGCCTCAACGCCAGCAGAGAAGGAATTTATTGAGCTGCATATTGGTGCGTCTGAGCTTAACCTGTACGCGATGGCCGTGATGGACCGCATCCTGAAAGAGCGTGAAATCGTGGTCGATATTCCTCATGGCGAGGCCTGGCTGCGTGAAGACGAAGACCGTCCGCTGATCCTGATTGCCGGTGGCACGGGCTTCTCCTATGTCCGCTCTATTCTGCTGACGGCGCTGGCGCGTAATCCAAATCGCGATATCACCATCTACTGGGGCGGCCGTGAAGAGAAGCACCTTTACGATCTGTCTGAGCTGGAGGCGCTGAGCGTAAATCATCCAAACCTGCGCATTGAGCCGGTTGTCGAGCAGCCGGAAGAGGGCTGGCGCGGGCGCAGCGGTACGGTGCTGACTGCGGTATTGCAGGATCACGGGACGCTGGCCGGGCACGATATCTACATTGCCGGTCGCTTTGAAATGGCAAAAATTGCCCGCGACCTGTTCTGCAACGAGCGTGACGCGCGGGAAGATCGTCTGTTTGGCGATGCGTTTGCGTTTATCTGATTGAGAGACCCGCTTCGGCGGGTTTTTTATGCTCGGGCAATAGCCTGGTGAAAATTTAACCTTGAAATGGGCGGCGCATTGCCGTTATTCTTGTTCCCGTTAAATTTCGCCCTCAGGAGCGCCCCCCAAAAATGAACAAACACGACTGATGAATTTCGATCCTTGCTCAACGCATCGCGTCGGCAGGGGATGTTTTGATTTCATTCAGGAGTGCTTATGGCTCATTTTGCGCAGTCCCCCTCTTTTATTTTGCATCAGGTCACCTGTCAGTTTGCGACGGGCGATATCCTTTTTGGTCCACTGAATCTTTCTCTGGATGCGTCAGTGTGCGCGCTGGTTGGCCGCAACGGCAGCGGTAAAACACGGCTGCTGCGTCTGCTGGCAGGGGTTGATGAACCCGCCAGCGGTCATATTGAGCGCTTTGGTACACACGTCTACGTGGCGCAGCAGCAGAATATTTCTGCGGATACCACGCTTGCCGAACTGCTTGGTTACGACGCGATCTTTGCGGCGCGCACGCGCATCGACAGCGGTCATTATGAACCCGACGATCTCGACACGCTCGACGGTTACTGGGATCTGGCTGAACGGCTGAGCCAGGCTTTTATCGCTGCAAAACTTCCCCCTTTTGACCCGAGTAAACGCGCGGCAGAGTTGAGCGGCGGCGAGCGCATTCGTGCCTTGCTGTGCAGCGCATTCACCGCGGATGCTGACTACCTGCTGCTGGACGAACCGACCAACCACCTCGACAGGCAAGGCCGCAAGTGGTTCTACGAGCAGCTTTCCAGGTATCAGGGCGGGGTGCTGGTGGCCTCTCACGACCGTGAGTTGCTGGCCCAGGTACCGCGAATCCTTGATCTGAGCGCGTTGGGCTTGCGCAGCTACGGTGGGAATTATGCTGACTATCGAACCCAGCGTGATGCTGAACAGCTGGCTGCCCGCGCCGCGCTGGAGCATGCTGCCACCGAGCGCAAGCGTACCCGCGCCCGTATGCATAAAGAGCATGACGACAGCCTGCGGCGTTCAGCCAAAACGCTTCGCACGGTCGACAGCCTTAACATCGCCTCGTTTGAACGGGTCAAATACAAAGGGGCGGCGAAAGAGCGTATTGGTTCCTGGAAAAAACAGCATAGCGATCAAAACCATGCTTTGAACGCTGCGGTCAACCAGGCACGCGAGCGGGTTGAAGAGGATAATGCGGTGATGTTTACCCTGCCGGGCAGTGAAATCCCGGAAGGGAAACAGGTGCTGGTGCTGGAAGAACTGGTGCTTCCGCACGTGCCTGTCCCACCGATAAACTGGCGAATGGATGGCCCGATGCGCGTGGCGCTACGCGGGCCGAACGGCTGTGGAAAATCCACGCTGTTGAAAGTGATGTTGGGCGAAACCGCCCCTGTTACGGGAACCTGTAAGGTCTCTGTCAGGTGTGCTTATCTCGATCAGCATCTTTCCCGGCTGGATCTGTCGCAGTCGGTGATGACTCACCTTAGCCTGGGCAATACGCCGCTCGAAGAGGGGGCGCTGCGTACCCGTTTAGCGCAGCTTCAACTGGGCGCAGAGAAAGTGACACTACCACTGGCCGAACTGAGTGGCGGCGAGCGCCTGAAGGCCGCGCTGGCCTGCGTATTGTGGCGTGAAGCGGCAACGCAGCTGTTGCTTCTGGATGAGCCGACCAACCACCTCGATCTGGCCTCTGTTCAGGCCATTGAAGCGGCCTTAGCCGATTACCCCGGCGCGCTGCTGGTGGTGTCGCACGATGAAGCTTTTCTGGCAGGGCTGAAGCTGACGCATGAACTGGTGTGGGAAGAGACGGGATGGCGATGTGAAAGCCTGTAAACACAAGCCCCCGCAAGGGCGGGGGCAAACAAACTTTATCAGGCTAACTGCTTGCGAAGGTCAGGGTTTGCCTGGATCAGGCGCATCAGCTTTAGCTCGGCTGGGGTAGGTTTTTCACGTTTTGACTCCCACTCCAGCACCATTGCTACGCTGACACCCATCGCTCTTGCGAATTCATCTGTTTTCAGGCCCGATCCTTTGCGTAAACGCTCAAATTCACTAAAAGGATTGGACTTTTGATTCAGGGTAACCGTCGGCGGTACATCTTTAAAAATAATCTGTTCCAGGCTGCTCAGCAGCTCAAACTCAGGATCTTTTAATTCCATTGAGAACTCCTCATAAATCACACATCGGGATCATGAACATCAGAGAGCCTGTTAAGAATAGTCACTAAACCAGACACAGGATCGTCACGGCTGTGATTAATTGTGCGATAACGATCGCTTTACACGTTTCAGCTATATGGATAGTTATGCTAATTACCTGATTAGTCATATGTAGGGATTCACAGGTATTTTTTTGTAAATAGTCAGTACAAAAACGGGAATACCCGTTTTGCATGAAAACTCTATCTTGCAAGGCTGACCTGGACTATCCTTGTCAGCGTTGGGCACGCGTGTGCCGGTGTGCGCTTTTTGGGTGAAAGGAGTAATAAAATGGCGACAGGAAAGTCCTGCTCTCGCTGGTTTGCGCCTATTGCGGCGTTATTGATGGTTGTTAGCCTGAGTGGGTGTTTCGATAAAGAAGGCGATCAGCGCAAAGCGTTTATCGATTTTCTACAGAATACAGTGATGCGTAGCGGCGAGCGTTTACCAACGCTGACTGCGGATCAGAAAAAACAGTTTGGTCCATTCGTGTCGGATTACGCCATTCTGTATGGCTATTCACAGCAGGTAAGCCAGGCGATGGATTCCGGTATTCGCCCGGTAGTGGATAGCGTGAATGCCATCCGTGTTCCACAGGATTATATGACCCAGCGCGAACCGCTACGCCAGTCAAATGGCGCGCTTGGGGTACTGAGCCAGCAGCTGCAAAATGCCAAAATGCAGGCTGATGCGTCGCGTTCCGCGTTGAAGCAGGGCGAGGATCTTAAACCGGTCTATGACCAGGTGTATGAGAAAGTCGTGACCAAGCCTTCAAACGCTTTGCAACCGCTGATCCCGGCGGCGCAGGTCTTTACTCAGCAGTTGGTCCAGGTGGGTGACTTTATTAGTGAACAAGGTACGCAGGTGAGCTTTGTCTCTAACGGTATCCAGTTCCCGACCTCCCAGCAGGCGAGCCAGTATAACGCGCTGATCGGTCCGCTCGCGTCCCAGCATCAGGCCTTTAGCCAGGCCTGGAGCGCAGCGGTCGCTGCTACGGAATAAGAAAAACCCCCGCTTCGGCGGGGTTTTTTTTATGCTTGATGAAAATAACGCTTGTCATTCATCTACCACATCGGTATAACTATGTTCGTCGGTTTGTTACACAGACCTAAAGCAGTTTAGTAAAGCAGTCCAGATTGTTATCCATAGATACCCTTCGTAGTGACCCTTCCTTCATCGCTTAAAAATCTGTAACGCAATCCATCAAGCCGGAAGGCACAATATATTTGTTAATAAGGTAATTTCTATGTCTGCTAAAATGACTGGTCTGGTAAAATGGTTCAACGCTGATAAAGGTTTCGGCTTCATCACTCCTGACGATGGCTCTAAAGACGTGTTCGTACACTTCTCTGCTATCCAGAACGATGGCTACAAATCTCTGGATGAAGGTCAGAAAGTTTCCTTCACCATCGAAAGCGGCGCTAAAGGCCCAGCAGCTGGTAACGTTGTAAGCCTGTAAGCTTCCAGCCCAGTAGCACTAAATTCAAAAACCCGCCTTCTGGCGGGTTTTTTCGTTTCTACTGTTGTATCTGCGGGTTAACGCAGTTCTTATCCACTTTACCGCCGAGCGCGGCAATCAGGTTATCCACGGCGGTCGCCGCCATGTTGTAGCGTGTTTCATGAGTCGCAGAGCCGATGTGGGGCAGGGCGACAACGTTCGGCATGGTCAGTAGCGGAGAATCCACCGGCAGCGGCTCTTGTTCAAACACGTCCAGACCAGCGGCGTGGATCTCACCGTTTTGCAGTGCCTCAATCAGCGCCTTCTCATCGACCACCGGACCACGACCCGCGTTGATGAAAATGGCCGATTTCTTCATCTTTTCAAACGCCGCTTTGCCGATGAGATGACGCGTTTCATCCGTCAGCGGCAGGATCAGGCAGACAAAGTCGGCTTCCCGCAACAGCGTATCAAGCTCGCAATAAAGGGCGTTGAAACGTTCTTCAGCTTCACTGTGGTGACGGCGCGCGTTATACAGAATGGGCATGTTGAAGCCAAAATGCGCGCGCTGTGCCAGCGCCAGACCGATACGGCCCATCCCAACAATCCCCAGCGTTTTGCCATGAACGTCCACGCCGAACCAGTCCGGGCCAATGCTTTTGGTCCATTCGCCCGCTTTCACGCGCTCGGCCACTTCCACTACACGACGGGCGGTGCTAAGCACCAGCGCCATCAGCGTGTCGGCGACGGTTTCCGTCAGGGCATGGGGCGTGTGCATCAGCAGGATGTTGCGCGCGTTTAGCGCATCCACGTCGAAATTGTCGTATCCCACCGAAACGGTTGAGGTAGCACGAAGCTTCGGCATTTTCTCCAGCAGCGCTGCATCCACCTTTTCGCTCGAACCCAGCAGGCCCTCGGCGCTGGCAAACGCGTCGGCGTGCTGTGCCACGGTTTCCGGGCTGAGGTTCTTTACCCGGGTAACGGTAAAGTGTTCCTCCAGGCGTTTTTGCAGATCTTCAGGCAGTGCTTTGTACAAAATGACGGACGGCTTCATGCTAATCTCCGTTGATTTTAAAAGGATTCAGGCGTGGCGTGCGCCGACGGGTAGCTGTTGATTATTAGCAGGCTTAACAATCAGAGTAAGCCATACCGAGGCAAAAAGCGCCACCCCCATAAAGATGTAAGAGGCCGACGGGCTGCCGGTGGCACCGTTAAGATAGCCCACAAACCACGAGCCAAAGAACGAACCCAGCGCACCCATACTGTTGATCAACGCCATCGCGCCCCCTGCGACGTTACGCGGCAGCATTTCCGGGATGATGGCAAAGAACGGACCATACGGGGCATACATGGCCGCACCCGCAATCACCAGCAGCGTATACGAAGCCCAGAAGTGGTTTGCGCCTACGGCCCAGGAGCCAATGAAGGCAAAAGCAGCGATCAGCAGCAGTGGCCAGACGAACAGCTTACGGTTTTGCAGCTTGTCCGATGCCCAGGAGACGATAATCATCGCGATGGTCGCAGCCAGGTAAGGCACCGATGACAGCCAGCCCACTTCCACCATGCCAAGGTTTTCACCGCCGCTGCGGATAATCGACGGCAGCCACAGCACAAAACCGTACACGCCAATACTCCAGGTAAAATACTGTGCACACAGCAGAATAACGTTCCGGGAGCGGAAGGCTTCGCCGTAGTTACGCACCGCTTTAAGCCCTTGCTGCTCTTTATCCAGCTGCGCCTGGAGTGCGGCTTTTTCGTCTTCAGAAAGCCATTTCGCCTGGGCTGGCTTATCTTTCACCAACACCCACCAGCAGAAGGCCCAGATAATCGCGGGAACGCCTTCGATGATGAACATCTCGCGCCAGCCGAAGGACTGGATCAGATAGCCGGAAACCACCGACATCCACAGCACGGTGACCGGGTTACCGAGTATCAGGAACGTATTAGCACGTGAACGCTCCGATTTTGTGAACCAGTTGCTGATGTAAATCAGCATTGCTGGCATGACGGCCGCCTCAACCACGCCGAGGATAAAGCGAATAGCCGCCAGAGCAGGAATGTTATTCACCACGCCAGTAAGCGACGCACAGGCACCCCATAAGATCAGGCAGATGAAAATGAGCTTTCGCACGCTGCGGCGTTCAGCGTAAATCGCGCCGGGGATCTGGAAGAAGAAATAACCCAGGAAGAAGAGGGCGCCCAGCAGGGACGAGACCCCTTTGGTGATCCCGAGGTCTTCGTTGATCCCGGCGGCGGATGCGAAACTGAAGTTGGCACGATCCAGGTACGCCAGGCTGTACGTGATAAACACGATTGGCATGATGTACCACCAGCGTTTTACTGCATTGGTCGAACTGTTCATAGGCTTGCCTCTGTTGTTGAGGTTGTTGCCGCCGTTGTCTGTAGGGTACACGGTGGCTTAATTATCTGGTGCGGATTGCTGCCCCACCCTGGTCCTCTCTCACGGGGAGAGGGAATTTAGACGCCGAGCTCTGCTCGTGTTGGTAATCCTTCGCTGTCGCCCTGCACCTGAATCGCCAGCGAACCAATTTTGTTGCCTCGCGCCACGGCCTGCGACAGCGGTTTGCCCTCCAGCAGGGCGCTGATGACCCCGACGGCAAACCCATCGCCCGCGCCCACGGTATCGACCACGTTGTCGACTTTTACCGCAGCGACAGCGCCTTGCTCACCGTCGGCAGTTTTAAACCACGCGCCGTCGGCACCGGTTTTCAGCACCACGGCTTTTACCCCTCTGTTGAGGTAAAAATCAGCAATGCCTTCGGGCGTGCTTTCGCCAGTGAGGATCATTCCCTCTTTTATGCCCGGCAGAACCCAGTCCGCCTGAAACGCCAGTCGGTTGAGTTTCTCAGCCATCTCCGCTTCGCTTTTCCACAGTACCGGGCGCAGGTTCGGATCAAAGGAGATCGTTTTGCCCTGCGCTTTCATTGCCGAAGCCGCGTGATCGAGTAAATCGTACGAGCTGGCCGAGAGCGCCGCCGCCACGCCGCTCAGGTGCAGGTGGCGCGCGGAGGAGAAATACGCGGCGTAATAATCATCCACGGAGAGATGGCTTGCCGCTGAGCCTTTGCGGAAATACTCCACGATGGGATCGGTTCCATTTTCAACTTTAGATTTCAGCTGAAAGCCCGTCGGGAAGCGTCCGTCAAGGGTGACGCCTGCGGCATCAATGCCCTCTTTTTTCAGCGAGTCGAGAACGAAATGGCCAAAGCTGTCATTGCCCACGCGGCTCACCCAGCCGACATTCAGCCCCAGCCGCGCAAGGCCGGTAGCGACATTCAGCTCGGCGCCTGCCACGCGTTTGATAAAGTGCTCCACTGCGCTCAGCTCGCCCGTTTCGGTGGCGACAAACATCGCCATGGCCTCGCCGATAGTGATAACGTCCAGCGTCTTGTGCATGGTTTACTCCTCGCGCAGCAGGTTGACGTAATGGCGGGTGACGGCGGTGAGATCCGTCCCTTCGAGCGGAAATTCGATACCGCGCGGCGCGTCGGCAGGCAGTTGATTAAGCAGATCCCGCCAGCGAGAATCGGTCTGATCCGGCGCGACGGCGCGGAACTGCGCCTTATGCGGGACTGCGGCCTTCACATGAATATAGCTCACGGCGGGAGCCAGCTGACGTGCAGCCTCTTCCGGGGAGTCGCCAACCCACAGCCAGTTGCCCATATCGAACGTCAGTGTGACCGGCAGCGCCATTACCCGGCAGGCGGCTTTGAAGCGCTGCATCGGCGCGAGCTGCCCGCAGTCGGTCTGGTCGTTTTCCACCACCAGCGTCATGCCGATTTCATCCAGCAGTGCGCGCAGGGCTTCAAGCGGTTGTTTGTCGCTGAAATGACCCAGCGAGACTTTAAGCCACAGCGCGTTCAGTGCGCTGGCTTCGCTAAGGTAGCGCGGAAGATCCGGGTTGAGGGTTCCATCGGGCATAAACAGGGGGGCCGGGGCGGAGTAGCACGCCAGTAAACCCAGCAGTTCAATGGACTCGCCCAGCGCAGGCAGGGCCATTAACTCGTCGTGGCTGAAGAGCTCTCGGCGGATTTCAACGCCATCAGCCCCTGCGCCGGCAATAACGGGAAGCATTGCCCGTTGACCGCCTGCCTGTCGCACCTGATCCGCACCATACGCGGCGGTGACCACCATAATTTTCCTGCTCATTTCCTGACTCCAGAGCGTAATCGATAGTATTACGCTAGATGGAACCGGTTCCAAAGAAAAGATCGGGATGCTGAATTTATGATCGCTGTCACGAAGGGGAAATTAACGGGCAGTAGAGCCGCGAACGATCAGCTCGCCAGAAAAAACCTGCTCGCGTACGGCGTCGCGGGTGCCTTCAATGCGGCGAACCACTTGTTCAACCGCGGCATAGCCGATCTGCCAGGTGGGTTGTTTGAGGGTGGTAATGCCTACGCCAGCAAGTTCAGCCCACTCCAGTTCATCAAAGCCGAGCAAGCCGATGTCGCTGCCCCAGTGCAGGCCAATGCGTTTAAGCGAGCGGGCAACCTGAAGCGTCAGCGCCCCGTTAGCGGAGATCACCGCCTTACGCATTCCCCGATGGCGGGTATGGAACTGGCGCAGGGTATTATCCAGCTGTCCGGCTTCATGGAGGGGGATTTCAGCATTTTCGGCGATCACACCGGGATAACGCGCCAGCGTGGCGCGAAATGCAGCCAGGCGGTCGCGGCGGGTGTTAACCATACCCAGCGGTTCGCTCAGGAACAGAATGGCTTCGAAACCCTGTTCAATCAGGTGCTCGGTGGCAGTGGTGGCCGCCTGGGTGTTATCCAGCCCGACCACATCGCAGGCAAATTCCGGGATTTTGCGGTCAATAAGCACCATCGGGAGAGACGATTGTTGCAGACGATTTAGCCCCTCTTCGCGCATCCCGACGGCATTGACCACGATCCCTTCCACCTGATAGCTGCGCAGCAGATCGAGGTAATGCAACTCCTGATCAACTTCGTTATTGGTGTTACAGACCAGCGGGGTAAAGCCTTTTTCCCGGCACGCCGCTTCGATGCCGCTGAGTACGTTAACGGAGTAGGGGTTAGTGATATCGGCGATGATAAGCCCAATCAGGCGGGTGCGACCCCGCTTGAGGCCGCGCGCCATCAGGCTGGGACGGTAGTCGAGATCGGCAATGGCTTGTTCGATCCGCGCCAGCAGCGCATCGGACAGCAGGTGTTTCTCGCCGTTGAGGTAGCGTGAAATGCTGGTTTTACCGGTTTTGGCGGCTTTCGCCACGTCGCTGATGGTGGCCCGGGTTGGTTTGATCATCGCTGATTTCCCTGAATTTAGTGAGAATACCTTAGCGGGAAAATCTGGCGAATCAAGCAATTTGCCGGGTGGCGGTCTGATGCCCTCACCCCAACCCTCTCCTACAGGAGAGGGCGCAAATACTAAAACGGCAACGGGGTTGCCGTTTTGCTTTTACCTACTGCACAGGACTCAACGTAATTTCAACGCGGCGGTTCTGCGCTTTGCCTTCCGCCGTGCTGTTGCTGGCGATCGGGTTAGCCGGACCCATGCCGCTGGTGCGGATGCGGTTCGCTTCTACGCCCTGGGTGATCAGCGAGCTGGCCACGGAATCGGCGCGCTGCTGCGACAGACGCATGTTCAGATCCTGGCTGCCGGTGCTGTCGGTGTAACCAATCACGTTCACGGCAGTTTTATTGTACTCTTTCAGCACTGCGGCCACGCCGGTCAGGGTGTTCGCGCCTGCGGGTTTCAGCGTCGCGCTGCTGCTGTCAAAGGTCACGTTGTTTGGCATGTTCAGGATGATGTTGTCACCGCTGCGCGTCACGCTTACGCCCGTACCTTTCATTTTGTCACGCAGTTTTGCTTCCTGCACGTCCATGTAATAACCCACGCCGCCGCCCAGGGCTGCGCCTGCCGCTGCGCCAATCAGCGCACCTTTGCCGCGATCTTTCTTGGAGGAGGAGAGTACGCCAACGCCAGCGCCTACCAGGGAACCAATACCCGCGCCAATGCCGGATTTGCCCGCTTCGCGTTCACCGGTGTAAGGGTTGGTTGTGCAGCCTGAAACAGCCAGTGCGCCGCTCACCAGAGCGGCAATAACGAGTACGCGTTTTTTCATCTTATTTCCTTAATCCTTTTTATTCTTTGCCACGACGGACGTGGCAGTGGATTATGACGTCCGGATACGGAGAAAATTCAGTGTATAACTCTGAAATTTGTCACAAACGATAAATTGCCTCAATGAAAGGCCGAAACACCTGCACGCAACCAGGAGCGCACGCTTTGAGCACCTCAACAAAAACCATTCTGACCGCCGCCCACTGGGGGCCGATGCTGGTCGAAACCGATGGCGACACTGTGCTGTCGTCTCGCGGGGCTTTGCCTTCGCGCCATCTCAACTCTTTACAGACCGTCGTTCGCGATCAGGTACACAGCAAGACCCGCGTCCGCTGGCCGATGGTGCGTAAAGGCTTTCTGGCGTCACCGGATAAACCGCAGGGTATTCGCGGGCAGGATGAGTTCGTGCGCGTGAGCTGGGACGATGCGCTGGCGCTGATCCATACGCAGCATAAACGCATCCGCGACAGCTATGGCCCGTCGTCCATTTTTGCCGGCTCCTATGGCTGGCGCTCAAACGGCGTGCTGCATAAGGCTGCAACCCTGCTGCAACGCTATATGAGCCTGGCCGGAGGATATACCGGCCATCTGGGTGATTACTCGACCGGCGCGGCGCAGGCGATCATGCCGTATGTCGTGGGCGGGAATGAGGTTTATCAACAGCAGACCAGCTGGCCGCTGGTGCTGGAGCATACAGAGGTGGTGGTGCTGTGGAGCGCCAACCCGCTCAATACCCTGAAAATTGCCTGGAATGCGTCCGACGAGCAGGGCGTTTCCTACTTCGATGCGCTGCGCAAAAGCGGCAAGCGCATCATCTGTATCGATCCGATGCGCTCTGAAACCCTGGATTTCTTCGGCGACAGCGCCGAGTGGATCGCGCCGCATATGGGCACCGACGTGGCGATGATGCTGGGCATCGCCCACACCCTGGTGGAGAACGGCTGGCACGACACGGAATTTCTGGCGCGTTGTACCACGGGGTTCGATAAATTTGCCGACTATCTGACGGGACAAAGCGACGGTATTGCCAAAACCGCAGAGTGGGCCGCGGCGATTTGCGGCGTTAATGCCGTTAAAATCCGCGAACTGGCGGCGTTATTCCATAGCCATGTCACGATGCTCATGTCCGGCTGGGGGATGCAGCGCCAGCAGTTTGGCGAGCAAAAGCACTGGATGTTGGTGACGCTCGCCGCGATGCTTGGGCAGATTGGCACACCCGGCGGCGGTTTTGGCCTTTCCTATCACTTTGCCAACGGCGGCAACCCGACGCGTAAAGCCGCGGTGCTGGCGTCCATGCAGGGCTCGGTGCAGGGTGGCGTGGACGCTGTGGATAAAATTCCGGTGGCACGCATTGTTGAAGCCCTGGAGAACCCCGGCGGGTTTTATCAGCACAACGGTCAGGATCGCCATTTCCCGGATATTAAGTTTATCTGGTGGGCGGGTGGGGCCAACTTCACCCATCACCAGGATACCAACCGCCTAATCCGCGCCTGGCAGAAACCGGAGCTGGTGGTGATCTCGGAGTGCTTCTGGACTGCGTCAGCGAAACATGCCGATATCGTTTTGCCTGCCACGACCTCGTTCGAGCGTAACGATCTCACCATGACGGGGGATTACAGCAACCAGCATATGGTGCCGATGAAGCGCGTCGTGGCTCCCCGGGTTGAAGCGCGGGATGATTTCGACGTCTTTGCCGACCTGAGTGAAATGTGGGAAGCGGGCGGGGGGGAGCGTTTCACCGAGGGCAAAACGGATCTGCAATGGCTGGAAACATTTTACCAGAGTGCCAGCCAGCGCGGGGCTGCGCAGGGCGTGTCCCTGCCGCCATTTGCTGAGTTCTGGGAGGCGAATCAACTCTTCGAAATGCCAGAAAGCGAGCAGAACGCGCGGTTTGTGCGCTTTGCTGACTTCCGTCGCGATCCGGAGAATCACCCGTTAAAAACCGAAAGCGGGAAGATTGTGATCTACAGCGAACGCATCGCCAGCTTTGGCTACGCGGACTGTCCGCCGCATCCGGCGTGGCTGGAGCCGGACGAATGGCATGGCAATGCGCAGCCGGGGCAGCTTCAGCTGCTGTCTGCCCATCCTGCCCATCGTCTGCACAGCCAGCTCAACTATTCGGCTCTGCGCGAGCAGTATGCGGTGGCGGGTCGTGAGCCGATCGCGCTGAATAGCGACGATGCAAAGGCGCGGGGGATTAACGACGGCGATCTCGTTCGGGTCTGGAACGCGCGCGGGCAGGTGCTGGCAGGCGCCGTGGTGAGTGACGGGATCCGCCCTGGCGTTTTCTGCATTCATCAGGGCGCATGGCCGGATCTGGCGCTGGACGAGGGCGGTATTTGTAAGAACGGCGCCGTAAACGTGCTGACCAAAGATCTCCCCAGCTCGAAGCTGGGGAATGGCTGCGCGGGGAATACGGCGCTGGCATGGGTGGAGAAATATGAGGGGCCGGCGCTTACCCTTACGGCGTTTGATCCGCCTGCCAGCTCGTGATCCACGTCGGGTGTTGGGTATCATCCTGCCAGGCGCTGTCTTCGATGCGAAAACCCTGAGCATGATAGAAATTCACCGCCCGCACGTTTTTCTGGTACACCTCCAGGGTTAAATACGGGTAGTGCTGCTGAACGTGGTTCAGCAGCGCACGCCCAATCCCCTTTCCGATGAACGCCGGGGCGACAAACAGCGCCCCCACGAACTGGAACTGCATGACGCTGATAAAACCGCACAGGGTACCGTTTTCTTCCCAGACCCAGGTCTCGGCGGCGGGAAGGTATTCATCCCGCACTACCGCTTCATTCGCTTGCCAGTAACTTGCGTCGATAAACGGATGCGCCTCGGTGGTGCTCTCCAGCCACAGACTCAAAAGCGGCGCGGTGTTCTCACTTTGCCATTTGCGGATCATGGTGGCCCTCCGGATGGCAGAAGCAGCCCGTAATGTGGTCATTGACCAGCCCGCAGGCCTGCATAAAGGAGTAACAGATGGTGGTGCCCACAAACTTAAAGCCGCGTTTTTTCAGCGCTTTCGACAGGGCATCTGAGGCGGGGGTCGACGTTGGGATCTCTGCAAGCGTGGCGGCCTGCGTCACCTTCGGCTCGTTATCCACAAACGACCAGACAAATGCTGAAAAGGGTTCGCCATTTTGCTCCATCGCCAGATAAGCACGCGCGTTACCAATAATGGCCTGAATTTTACCGCGATGGCGGATGATACCGGTATCCAGAACCAGCTTTTGTACGTCGTCGTCGGTCATGGCGGCAACCGCAGCCGGATCGAACTGGTGGAAGGCTTTGCGATAGTTCTCACGCTTTTTCAGAACGGTGATCCACGACAGCCCGGCCTGCTGGCCTTCAAGGCAAATCATTTCAAATAGTTTTTTACCGTCGGTTTCCGGTACGCCCCATTCCTTGTCGTGATAATCGATATAAAGCTGATCCTGGCTTACCCAGCCGCAACGTTGCATAGGTCATCTCCCTTCCTGATACGGTAAACGCAAAAATTTCAATCTGCCCGGCTTGACGTGTCTGCTAAAGAGACAATAGTTAATACAGGGCTATACGCCCTAATACCTCTTCGAACAATGACATATATCGCCGAACTCGGCTCTTTCTGGAGTCGCTTTGATGATGATAAAAAAAATCAGTGGTCGCCATGCTGCTTCTGGCCTGGTGGGTGTTTCAGTCTGCCTGCTTTTTTGTCACACCGCTTTTGCGTGGCAACAGGAATATATCGTTTCAGATGCACAAAGTAATACGACGGAACGTTATACATGGGACGCCGATCACCAACCTCGTTATGAAGATATTCTCGCGGAGCGTATTAACCGCACGCAGAATGCTACGGGGTTTACCCTGAACGATCCCTCCGGTTCGGATGCGGAAACCGTTCTGAGCGTTGGCTGGAATTTTCCCGTGGCGGGACATTTCACCACCGGGCCCGTCATGGCGTGGCGCACTGATGGCGCCCCCCCTGTAACGGTGAATGCGTTTGAGGATACAACCACCACGCAGTCGCTTACCGATCCCCTCTGGCATGCCAGCGTGAACTCATTGGGTTGGCGTGTTGATACGCAGTATGGTGATTTACACCCCTGGGCGAAGATCAGCTATAACCAGCGAACTGAAGAAGAATATTTATATACGCTGGGATTGAGCGCCAAATTTTAAGGGTTGTTATTTTTTTAAACGATACGATAACATATTTAATACAATTATGACGGGGTCTGGAGCGATAGTGCCCACTAACAGAACAGCGCTTCATTCCCCGGCAAGGTCATTCATTCCAGATCCCAGGCATTTCATTCCTTCTCTCCTGCATTTCATTCCGTTTTTCCCCAACGCTATAAAGGTTTTGTTTATCGTTGTCCTCAGCGAATTTCCATAATTTATCTTGCAGGACACTGCCATGAACACATCAACTTATAACCGCACGCGTTGGCTGACGCTATTCGGCACCATCGTTACCCAGTTCGCACTGGGATCGGTCTATACCTGGAGCCTGTTTAACAGCGCCCTGTCCGATAAGCTCGGCGCGCCGATAAGCCAGGTGGCATTCTCCTTCGGCTTGCTGAGTCTTGGGTTAGCAATTTCCTCTTCCGTGGCGGGCAAACTTCAGGAACGTTTCGGCGTGAAGCGTGTAACCATGGCATCCGGGATCTTGCTGGGCTTGGGATTCTTCCTGACGGCATATTCTAACAACCTGATGATGCTGTGGCTGAGCGCCGGGGTGCTGGTGGGGCTGGCGGACGGCGCAGGTTATCTGCTGACGCTGTCTAACTGCGTGAAGTGGTTCCCGGAGCGTAAAGGGCTTATCTCCGCATTTGCCATTGGTTCATATGGCCTGGGCAGCCTCGGCTTCAAATTCATCGATGCGCATCTGCTGGCCTCGGTTGGGCTTGAGAAAACCTTTATGATCTGGGGCGTGATTGTGCTGGTAATGATCCTCTTCGGCGCCACGCTGATGAAAGATGCGCCGCAGCAGGAAGTGAAAACCGTTAACGGCGTGGTGGAGAACGATTTCACCCTCGCTCAGTCCATGCGTAAGCCGCAGTACTGGATGCTGGCGGTGATGTTCCTGACGGCCTGCATGAGCGGTCTGTATGTCATCGGTGTGGCGAAAGATATCGCGCAGGGAATGGTAAAACTGGACGCGGCGACGGCGGCGAACGCCGTAACGGTCATCTCTATCGCTAACCTCTCGGGTCGTCTGGTACTGGGTATCTTGTCTGACAAAATCGCCCGGATCCGCGTGATTACGCTGGGGCAGGTGATCTCCCTGGTGGGTATGGCAGCACTGCTGTTCGCTCCGCTGAACGAGGCGACATTCTTTGCGGCGATAGCCTGCGTAGCCTTTAACTTTGGCGGCACTATTACCGTCTTCCCGTCGCTGGTGAGCGAGTTCTTCGGCCTGAACAACCTGGCGAAAAACTACGGCGTGATTTATCTCGGCTTCGGTATCGGCAGTATTTGCGGTTCACTGATTGCCTCGCTGTTTGGTGGCTTCTACGTGACATTCTGCGTGATATTTGCCTTGCTGATTATTTCGCTGGCGCTGTCCACCACGATTCGTCAGCCGCAGCGCGAGGTATATAAAGAAGCGCATGCATGATTCGATAAAAAGGGGCCGCAGGGCCTCTTTTATTTATTTCTAAATCGCTTCCGGACTTGCTATTTTGTAAAAAACTTCATCGATTCACATTCTCTGCTGCCACTTTTCTTTCCTGCTGTGGTCTACTTATCGCGCTTGTAGACGTTTCTGATAACGGTTTCTCTCGCATCTACTTACTCTGTCAGCTTTCTCACTGAGATTCGGCGGGTCTTTATACCCCTTCCCCCAGGGTTGTTTGCATGAAATATATTAGGTCTCTTACCCAGCAAAGATTGTGTCTGATGCTGGCTGTCTATATCGGTTTGTTTCTGAATGGCGCGGTGCTGTTCAGACGAGTGGAAGGTTATTTCGAACACCTCACTGTAAGAAATGGAATTTTTGCCGCGATTGAAGTGTTTGGCTCAATTCTGGCGACCTTCTTCCTGCTACGTCTGCTCTCGCTTTTTGGCAGACGTACATGGCAGGTTCTGGCCTCGCTGGTGGTGGTTATCTCCGCCGCCGCAAGCTATTACATGACATTCATGAATGTGGTCATTGGCTACGGTATTGTGGCCTCGGTGATGACCACGGACATCGACCTCTCGAAAGAGGTGGTGGGTCAAGGGTTCATCCTGTGGACGATTCTGACCTGCCTGATCCCGCTCTTCTTTATCTGGAGTAACACCTGCCGCTACACCCTGTTACGCCAGCTGCGTACCCGGGGACAGCGCATCCGCAACGTCGCCGTCGTTCTTCTGGCGGGTCTGCTGGTGTGGGCGCCTATTCGCCTGATGGAAAAACAGCAAAAAAGGATCGAAAAAGCGACAGGCGTGGATATGCCAAGCTACGGCGGCGTGGTGGCTAACTCGTATCTGCCGTCTAACTGGCTGTCGGCGTTAGGTCTTTATGCCTGGGCTCAGGCGGACGAATCCAGCGATGTGAAATCGCTGATTAACCCAACCAAAAAGTTCACCTACCAGGCTCCGGCTGACGGGCTGGATGATACTTACGTGGTCTTCGTTATCGGCGAAACGACGCGCTGGGATCATATGGGTATCCTCGGTTATGACCGCGATACCACCCCGAAACTGGCGCAGGAAAAGAATCTTGTAGCTTACCGCGGCTACTCCTGCGATACCGCCACGAAGCTCTCGTTGCGCTGTATGTTTGTTCGTGAGGGCGGTGCGAGTGATAATCCTCAGCGCACTCTCAAAGAGCAAAACGTGTTTGCTGTTCTGAAGCAGCTTGGATTTAGCTCCGATCTGTTCGCCATGCAAAGTGAGATGTGGTTCTACACCAACACCATGGCGGATAACATCGCCTACCGCGAGCAGATTGGCGCCGAGCCGCGTAACCGCGGAAAGAACGTTGATGACATGCTGCTGCTCTCTGAGATGGAACAGTCACTGAAAAACCATCCGCAGGGTAAGCATCTTATTGTTCTGCATACCAAAGGGTCACACTACAGCTACTATCAGCGTTACACGCGCGATTTCGCCAAATGGACGCCTGAGTGCGTCGGCATTAACAAGAACTGTAGCAAGCAGGAGCTGATCAATGCCTATGATAACTCGATTCTGTATGTGGATACCTTCCTCAGTCGGGTGATCGACCAGCTTCGCGATAAGAAAGCGATTGTGATCTACGCGGCCGACCACGGCGAGTCCATCAACGAGAAAGAGCATTTACACGGTACGCCGCGTAAGCTGGCCCCGCCTGAGCAGTTCCGCGTGCCGATGATCATGTGGATGTCGGATAAGTACCTGGAAAATCCGGACAAAGCCAAAATGTTTGCCCATCTGAAACAGCAGGCAGAGATCAAGGTACCGCGCCGTCACGTTGAGCTGTACGACACCATTATGGGCTGTCTCGGCTATACCTCACCGAACGGTGGGATTAACGAAAACAACAACTGGTGTAAACTCCCTGATAACACCACAAAAGCCGCGCAGTAGCTGGTCTGGCGAGAATATCGCCAGTTGAATGGCTTTTTGAAAATAAGGGATTGACGGGGGCGCACCTCAGCAGTAAGATGCGCTCCGCATTCGGCGAGTAGCGCAGCTTGGTAGCGCAACTGGTTTGGGACCAGTGGGTCGGAGGTTCGAATCCTCTCTCGCCGACCACATTCTAAAAAGGGCTAACCGCAAGGTTAGCCCTTTTTGCATTAACGCGTTACCCCGCACGAGTCCTCAAAATACCCCTTAGCCCTGCTTCCCCCTGCCTGCTTGCGGTTTTGTGACATAATCCATTGTATTTTTTTATATATAGTTTGATCTTTTTTCGCGTTGCTTATGGATAACCTCAGCATTTTTCGCTGTGCGTTTTAACGTTCGCGGTATTTAGTGCTCAGATAATCACCATCCTGTAAGAAAATTTACCCATTCTGAATAAAACTTAATCACTGAGTGTTGCGAAATATGAAGATAATTGTGCTGCATCATGGCGAGTAGCATAAATTTCTCTGCTGAAAACTCACGGTCAGGGTTTTTTTAATCTTTGTTTGCGGTTTCTCACACTCCACGTAAATCCCCGCCACCTGTATTGACGTTTTCACATTCTGTTGACAGATTGTAGGGCACGAGGGGCATTTCAGGGAGGATCTGCGCTGCAACTCAAACGCTCTTCTGAAAGGATTCTCTATCCCTTTTAACGCCTTCGGGCATCACCGACCGGACCGGGTAAAAAATAAATAAAGGTCAGGCGGCGTAACACAACAAAGCAAAACATCACATTGGAGCACAATAATGAGTATTTCCTTGAAGAAGTCAGGGATGCTGAAGCTTGGTCTGAGCCTGGTGGCCATGACCGTTGCAGCAAGCGTACAGGCAAAAACCCTGGTTTACTGTTCTGAAGGCTCTCCGGAAGGCTTTAACCCACAGCTCTTTACCTCTGGTACGACTTACGACGCAAGCTCTGTACCGATCTATAACCGTCTGGTTGAATTTAAAACCGGCACCACGGAAGTGATTCCTGGCCTGGCTGAAAAGTGGGATATCAGCGAAGACGGTAAAACCTATACCTTCCACCTGCGTCAGGGAGTGAAGTGGCAGGACAGCAAAGAATTTAAACCTACGCGCGACTTTAACGCCGACGACGTTGTGTTCTCCTTCGACCGTCAGAAAAATGCCCAGAACCCGTACCATAAAGTGTCTGGCGGCAGCTATGAATACTTCGAAGGGATGGGTCTGCCAGACCTGATCGCTGAAGTGAAAAAAGTGGACGATAAAACCGTCCAGTTTGTGCTGACGCGTCCGGAAGCGCCATTCCTGGCTGACCTGGCGATGGACTTCGCCTCGATTCTCTCTAAAGAGTACGCTGACAACATGCTGAAAGCCGGCACTCCGGAAAAAGTGGACCTGAACCCAATCGGTACCGGCCCGTTCCAGCTGCTTCAGTACCAGAAAGATTCCCGTATTCTGTATAAAGCCTTCCCGGGCTACTGGGGCACCAAGCCGCAGATCGACCGTCTGGTCTTCTCCATCACGCCTGACGCATCCGTGCGTTACGCAAAATTGCAGAAAAACGAATGTCAGGTGATGCCGTATCCAAACCCGGCTGACATCGCGCGCATGAAGCAGGACAAAAATATCAACCTGCTGGAGCAGGCGGGCCTGAACGTGGGTTATCTCTCCTTCAACACCGAGAAGAAACCGTTCGATGACGTGAAAGTGCGTCAGGCGCTGACCTACGCGGTGAACAAAGAAGCGATCATCAAAGCCGTTTACCAGGGCGCAGGCGTTGCGGCCAAGAACCTGATCCCACCAACCATGTGGGGCTATAACGACGACATTAAGGACTACACCTACGATCCTGAGAAAGCGAAAGCGCTGCTGAAAGAAGCGGGCCAGGACAAAGGCTTTACCGTTGAGCTGTGGGCGATGCCGGTACAGCGTCCTTACAACCCGAACGCACGCCGTATGGCGGAAATGGTTCAGGCTGACTGGGCGAAGATTGGCGTACAGGCCAAGATTGTGACCTACGAGTGGGGCGAGTACCTGAAGCGCGCCAAAGCGGGTGAACACCAGGCGGTCATGATGGGCTGGACCGGTGACAACGGGGATCCGGACAACTTCTTCGCGACCCTGTTCAGCTGTGCGGCAGCGAAAGACGGTTCTAACTATTCTCGCTGGTGCTACAAGCCGTTTGAAGATCTGATCCAGCCGGCGCGTGCGACCGACGATCACAACAAACGTATCGAACTGTATAAGCAAGCGCAGGTTGTCATGCACGATCAGGCTCCGGCGCTGATTGTTGCTCACTCCACCGTGTACGAGCCAGTGCGTAAAGAAGTGAAGGGCTACGTGGTCGATCCACTGGGCAAACACCACTTCGAAAACGTGTCTGTTGAATAATAAGTAGGGTGTTCTCCCTCTCCCTGTGGGAGAGGGCAGGGGTGAGGGGCGTGCATGCACCCCCTCACCCTAACCCTCTCCCACAGGGAGAGGGAATTTACATTTGTGAGCAATACAGACGTCACGCCACTGAGTGTGCGTCATCAGAGAGAATCCGGGTTATGTTGCAGTTCATCCTCCGACGTCTGGGACTGGTTATCCCGACGTTTATCGGTATCACCCTTCTCACTTTTGCCTTCGTCCATATGATCCCGGGTGATCCGGTGATGATTATGGCGGGCGAGCGTGGTATCTCCCCTGAACGTCATGCGCAACTGCTGGCTGAACTCGGCCTTGATAAGCCGATGTGGCAGCAGTATCTCCACTATATCTGGGGCGTGTTGCACGGCGATTTAGGGATTTCACTGAAAAGCCGTCTTCCGGTGTGGGACGAGTTCGTACCTCGCTTTAAAGCGACGCTGGAACTCGGTATCTGCGCCATGATCTTCGCGACCGCGGTAGGGATCCCCGTTGGCGTACTGGCTGCCGTTAAACGTGGCTCTATTTTTGACCACACCGCTGTTGGCCTGGCACTGACCGGCTACTCCATGCCTATCTTCTGGTGGGGCATGATGCTGATCATGCTGGTCTCGGTGCAGTGGAACCTGACGCCGGTCTCCGGACGCGTCAGCGATATGGTTTTCCTTGACGACACCAATCCGTTAACCGGCTTTATGCTGATTGATACAGCGATCTGGGGCGAAGAGGGCAACTTCATTGATGCGGTTGCGCACATGATCCTGCCTGCAATGGTGTTGGGCACCATCCCTCTGGCGGTGATCGTGCGTATGACCCGTTCCTCCATGCTGGAAGTGCTGGGCGAGGATTATATTCGTACTGCCCGCGCTAAAGGCCTGACCCGTATGCGCGTCATCATCATTCATGCCCTGCGAAACGCTATGCTGCCGGTGGTAACCGTTATCGGTTTGCAGGTCGGTACGCTGCTGGCGGGGGCGATCCTGACCGAAACCATCTTCTCCTGGCCGGGTCTTGGACGCTGGCTGATTGATGCGCTGCAACGCCGTGACTATCCGGTTGTGCAGGGCGGTGTACTGCTGGTCGCGACGATGATTATTCTCGTCAACCTGCTGGTCGATTTGCTGTACGGCGTGGTGAACCCGCGTATTCGTCATAAGAAGTAAGGGGCCATCATGTCACAAGTTACTCAAAATAAAGTGGTCACCGCACCGGTGCCAATGACGCCGATGCAGGAATTCTGGCACTACTTCAAGCGCAACAAAGGCGCGGTCGTCGGGCTGGTGTATGTTTCCATCATGATCCTGATTGCGGTGTTTGCGAACGTCCTTGCGCCGTATAACCCGGCTGATCAGTTCCGCGATGCGCTGCTGGCACCTCCTGCATGGCAGGACGGCGGAAGCCTGGCGCACCTGCTGGGCACCGACGACGTGGGTCGCGATGTGCTTTCGCGCCTGATGTACGGCGCACGCCTGTCGCTGCTGGTTGGCTGCCTCGTTGTCGTACTGTCGCTGATCATGGGGATCGTACTCGGCCTGGTGGCAGGCTACTTCGGCGGCATTGTTGATAACATCATCATGCGCGTCGTCGACATTATGCTGGCATTGCCAAGCCTGCTGCTGGCGCTGGTGCTGGTGGCGATCTTCGGTCCGTCGATTGGTAACGCCGCGCTTGCGCTGACGTTTGTTGCGCTACCGCACTATGTGCGTCTGACCCGTGCGGCGGTGCTGGTGGAAGTGAACCGCGACTACGTTACCGCCTCTCGCGTGGCGGGTGCCGGTGCGATGCGTCAGATGTTTATCAATATCTTCCCAAACTGCCTTGCGCCGCTGATTGTTCAGGCGTCGCTCGGTTTCTCTAACGCCATTCTTGATATGGCCGCTCTTGGCTTCCTTGGCATGGGTGCGCAGCCGCCAACACCGGAGTGGGGCACCATGCTCTCCGACGTGTTGCAGTTCGCGCAAAGCGCCTGGTGGGTCGTCACCTTCCCGGGTCTGGCGATTCTGCTGACGGTGCTGGCATTTAACCTGATGGGTGATGGTCTGCGTGATGCACTTGATCCCAAACTGAAGCAGTAAGAGGCACGAGATGGCGTTATTAAATGTAAATAAATTATCCGTGCACTTTGGCGACGAAGGCACACCGTTTCGCGCCGTGGACCGTATCAGCTACAGCGTTAATCAGGGCGAAGTGGTCGGGATTGTAGGAGAGTCGGGCTCCGGTAAGTCAGTGAGTTCGCTGGCGATTATGGGGCTGATTGACTACCCCGGCCGCGTGATGGCGGAAAATCTGGAGTTCAACGGTCAGGATCTGAAGCGTATTTCCGAAAAACAGCGCCGCCAGCTGGTGGGCGCGGAAGTGGCGATGATCTTCCAGGACCCCATGACCAGCCTGAACCCATGCTACACCGTGGGTTTCCAGATTATGGAAGCGATTAAGGTGCATCAGGGTGGGAATAAGAAAACCCGTCGCCAGCGTGCTATCGATCTGCTGAACCAGGTGGGGATACCTGACCCAGCATCGCGTCTGGACGTTTACCCGCACCAGCTTTCAGGCGGGATGAGCCAGCGCGTGATGATCGCCATGGCGATTGCCTGTCGGCCAAAGCTGCTGATTGCGGATGAACCGACGACGGCGCTTGACGTGACCATCCAGGCACAGATCATCGAGCTGCTGCTGGAGCTGCAGCAGAAAGAGAACATGGCGCTGGTGCTGATTACGCACGATCTGGCGCTGGTGGCGGAAGCGGCGCACAAAATCATCGTGATGTACGCGGGTCAGGTGGTGGAGACCGGAAGTTCGCACGATATCTTCCGCGCGCCGCGTCATCCGTATACGCAGGCGTTGCTGCGTGCGCTGCCGGAGTTTGCCCAGGACAAAGCGCGTCTGGCGTCACTGCCGGGTGTGGTTCCGGGTAAATATGACCGTCCGCAGGGCTGCCTGCTGAATCCGCGCTGCCCGTATGCGACGGATAAATGCCGCGCCGAGGAGCCAGAGCTGAATCTGCTGGCCGATGGTCGGCAGTCAAAATGCCACTACCCACTCGATGATGCCGGGAGGCCAACACTATGAGTACGCACGAGGCCACCACGCAACAGCCGCTGTTGCAGGCTATCGACCTGAAAAAACATTACCCGGTGAAGAAGGGGATTTTTGCCCCTGAGCGCCTGGTAAAAGCGCTGGACGGCGTCTCCTTCAGCCTTGAACGCGGTAAAACGCTGGCGGTCGTCGGGGAGTCGGGCTGTGGGAAATCCACGCTGGGCCGTCTGCTGACGATGATTGAAACGCCAACCGGCGGCGAGCTTTACTATCAGGGCCAGGATCTGCTCAAGCACGATCCGCAGGCGCAGAAGCTGCGTCGCCAGAAAATCCAGATTGTGTTCCAGAACCCGTACGGTTCTTTAAACCCGCGTAAAAAAGTGGGGCAGATTCTGGAAGAACCGCTACTGATTAACAGCAATCTGAGCAAAGAGCAGCGTCGTGAAAAAGCGCTGGCGATGATGGCGAAGGTGGGGCTTAAAACCGAGCATTACGATCGCTACCCGCATATGTTCTCTGGTGGTCAGCGTCAGCGTATTGCCATCGCTCGTGGGCTGATGCTTGACCCGGACGTGGTGATTGCCGATGAGCCGGTCTCAGCGCTTGACGTGTCCGTTCGCGCGCAGGTGCTTAACCTGATGATGGATTTACAGCAGGATCTGGGACTGTCGTACGTCTTCATCTCCCATGACCTGTCCGTGGTCGAGCACATTGCCGATGAGGTGATGGTGATGTATCTGGGACGCTGCGTGGAGAAGGGGACGAAAGATCAGATCTTTACTAACCCGCGTCATCCGTATACCCAGGCACTGCTGTCTGCGACGCCGCGGCTGAACCCGGATGACCGCCGTGAGCGCATTAAGCTGACCGGTGAGTTGCCAAGCCCGCTTAACCCGCCGCCGGGATGTGCGTTTAACGCCCGCTGCCGTCGCCGCTTCGGTCCGTGTACGCAGTTGCAGCCACAGCTAAAGGATTATGGTGGACAGCTGGTGGCCTGCTTCGCGGTCGATCAGGATGAAAACGGCGAAAAGCCGCATGCATAAATAAAAAACCGGCGATAAGCCGGTTTTTTTTACGTCTGAGGTCTACTTCCGTAAACGAATCTGGTCGACGGCGTGTTTCTCACTCTTGGTGAGGATCAGGCTTGCGCGTTCGCGCGTCGGCAGGATGTTCTCTTTGAGGTTGACGTAGTTGATCTCATTCCACAGCCCGGTCGCCACGCTGATAGCCTCTTCTTCAGAGAGCTGGGCGTAGTTGTGGAAGTAGGAATCCGGGTCGGTGAACGCCCCTTCGCGGAACTTCAGGAAGCGGTTGATATACCAGCGTTGCAGCAAATCTTCCGGCGCATCGACATAGATTGAGAAATCGACAAAGTCAGAGACAAACACATGATGCGGATCGTGAGGGTAATCCATCCCGCTTTGCAGGACGTTTAAGCCTTCCAGAATCAGGATGTCGGGCTGCACAACCGTTTTGTCGCCATCCGGGATGCGGTCGTAGATCAGATGCGAGTAAACCGGAGCGGTAACGTGAGGTACGCCCGATTTTAGATCTGAAACAAACTTTACCAGGCGGTGCATATCATAAGAGAGCGGGAAGCCCTTCTTTTTCATCAGGCCGCGTTCTTTCAACACCTCGTTGGGATGCAGGAAGCCGTCGGTGGTGATCAGCTCCACGCTGCGGTGTTCCGGCCAGCGGCTCAGCAGCGCCTGAAGCACGCGCGCGGTGGTACTTTTACCCACTGCCACGCTGCCCGCAATACTGATGATATAAGGAATACGTTGACCGTTCGTGCCGAGGAACTGTTCCAGGACGGCCTGACGACGCAAATTGGAGCTGATATAGAAGTTAAGCAAGCGAGAGAGGGGGAGATAGATTTCTGCCACCTCTTCCAGGGAGAGATCTTCGTTTATCCCTTTTAGCCGTGCGATTTCACCTTCCGTCAGTGTCATAGGGACGGAGTCACGCAGGGCTGCCCACTGGCTACGGTTAAACTGAAGATAGGGCGTCATTAACGTTTGCTCTTTTTTGCTCATAAGCATGCTTCTGTGAACCATCACGAAACGGCGGGTGCGGGCTCATCACATAGTTAATTTTGGACAATGGGCAGGAGGTTAACACCAGATGAGAGGAATAATAAGAAAAAATATGGGAAAGCGATGCTTAACCGGGCAGGTATCACGTGGTGCTATAGCGTGCCGAAATCAGGCGTTCATGTTGAATTTTTAACCGTGAGCGGATGAATTTACAGCGGTTAGCCCTGGTTTCGAATAAAATGTGAGCGAAAGAACGTTTTATGCAATTTTTTAGTTGCATGACTGCGCAGGTCTCCATAGAATGCGCGCTACTTGATGCCGACTTAGCTCAGTAGGTAGAGCAACTGACTTGTAATCAGTAGGTCACCAGTTCGATTCCGGTAGTCGGCACCATCAAGTCCGGTGGGGTTCCCGAGCGGCCAAAGGGAGCAGACTGTAAATCTGCCGTCACAGACTTCGAAGGTTCGAATCCTTCCCCCACCACCACTTTCTGGCAGCGTCAACGCCGCCGGAGCTGGTTGGAAAAATTGACCAGCTCGAACAGAAAAGAGAGAAATCTCTTTTTTTGTTACAGAAAGAACTGGGTAGCCGAGTTTCAGGATGCGGGCATCGTATAATGGCTATTACCTCAGCCTTCCAAGCTGATGATGCGGGTTCGATTCCCGCTGCCCGCTCCAATACGTGCTGATATGGCTCAGTTGGTAGAGCGCACCCTTGGTAAGGGTGAGGTCCCCAGTTCGACTCTGGGTATCAGCACCACTTCACTTCTCCCTCCCTTTCTCTCTGTTTCAATGTAAATGTATTCAACAGTTCAGGCATTTTCGCCTGGTTGATGTGGTGATATCACCGATTTATCCGTGTCTTAGAGGGACAATCGATGTCTAAAGAAAAGTTTGAACGTACAAAACCGCACGTTAACGTCGGTACTATCGGCCACGTTGACCATGGTAAAACAACGCTGACCGCTGCAATCACTACCGTACTGGCTAAAACCTACGGCGGTGCTGCTCGTGCTTTCGACCAGATCGATAACGCACCAGAAGAAAAAGCTCGTGGTATCACCATCAACACTTCTCACGTTGAGTATGACACCCCGACTCGCCACTACGCACACGTAGACTGCCCAGGCCACGCCGACTATGTTAAAAACATGAT
>NZ_JBMKIC010000034.1:0-53810 GCF_049238665.1 Enterobacter cloacae complex sp. IR5450 | reverse complement strand
GGCCTTTGAATGGGTTCATGTGCAGCTCCATCAGCAAAAGGGGATGATAAGTTTATCACCACCGACTATTTGCAACAGTGCCACAATGAGTTACTCCGTAGTAATGCAAAATTACTGCATCGCAATGCAGTAGAAACTATGAAAGCAAACCAACGGCTGGTTATTGATATAAGCACCCTTAAAGAGGTGCAGGATACGCTTATCCAGACGGTTGGCGATGTTGTTAAAATCCAGAGAGAAGGGGCTATTAAGCTCAGGGAAACAGAAAAACAGGTTCTTGCCATGCGTGAGAATTTGCGCACCCGACTGACACAAAAAGGGGTAGATCATGGTGCGTAACCTTAAGAGTAGTGACGATTTTTCCCGTGAACTGTCATTTCTTTTTCACCGGTCTATAAAGATTAGAAATTCAGGTTTCGCGATATTTGGTGCGGGCCTGCTGATAATGATTTTTGGTCTTTGCTTGTGGTTGCTGTCATTACACCTCTCACCTTCAGTTCTGGACTTTGATATTGATGTGCCCTTGTCATTCTTCAATTCATCTGAAGGTGAAGATAAGTTAGTGGTTTCGGATTTTGGCGATGCATTTGGAGGCTTCCTAACTACATATTCTAAGTTGCTATTAGGGATTATGGGGCTATTAGTAGTTTCTTCAACTGCCTTTAAAATTTTAAAGGGGGAGGAAATAGGTGAGATATTCCCGATGCTTCTAATTGCTGGCGCTTTTCTTATCGGCTTGTCAGTTTTTACATCTGCTTTAGGTTCGGAAGAGACTGATGCCACTTCAGCTTCGACTGTAAAGGTTATCAAGAAATATGTAAAACATGAAAAATACGATAAACTTGTCGCATATTTAAATGATAGTAATTGGCCCTCAGGCGAAGAGGTATCTGTAAACTATTTAAAGGCGCAACTACATATAAAACTCGGCAAGCCAGATGTGAAGTTAACACAGAATGTTGTTAGGGCGTATATGTCTGGTGTATTACAGTCAAATATTCCCGTGAAAGTTCGTTATGCATTGGAAAAGACAGCTTTAGATAAATCCGTCTCACCACTTGCGATTCGTTATGAGCAAAAACGTATGTCTAAATCACATACCTTTTCAAAAGCGTCGGTTAATTGTCTTAAAGTAGGTAGTCCCGTCGCATTCGTTGGCGTTTTGTTCGCTCTTCTTGGTATAAAAATCAGGCGGCGAGTCAGATTCTTAGAATCAAATTGAATGAAAGCCCGGTACGCTGGGCTTTTTTATTCAGTAACTTTTATCAAATATGTAGTAATTTACCGGAATCTGCTTCTCCAGCTTGTTAGCTGAAAAGCTTACTCAAGTATAATAATCTACTTCTGATTATGTTTTTTATGGTTTTATTTTTACACAACTTATTAAGGATACATGATGTGTAACTTTACTCCTGTTCAAATTATTGCTGATTATATACTGAGGTTTCTTAAAAATAATACTGATGCCAAGCTTTATGAGGCAATGCAGCGTCTTGAAAAGAAAATTGGTCAGTTTGTCGCTGATGGGGTTGATGAACATCAATTACGCTCTTCATTAAGCAAAGTCTGTCGATCTCGTTCCAGGGCGGCTCTTAAAGAGGAGTGTGAACAACTCATTCCATAAAAAGAACATCATACGGGAAAGTTACTTTAACGGTGAATGGCTCGCTTCTGGCGGTTTAAGTTGACGGCCATTCCTACCATAGCCATCATAAAGTATGATTAGCATTCGAGTGTGGCACTACTAATTTTAATGGGCTACGCATTCAGTCTCCACCTCTCTAACTATAAAGGTTCTTTTCATGTCCAATAGCTTCGATAAGCCGCAAACGCTCCCGGTACATAATTCTGATGCCGAACCCTTTTTTCCGAAAAACCTTGGTCCATTTATCGAGCAGGTATCCGGAAGGGATCTGGCAATGCTCACAGAATCAGAGAAGGAAAAACTTGCGCACCTGATCAGAACTGGGCGTAAATATGGAGTTTCTGTCGCTATCGTTCCTGATACAGATTCTGCTGAGCTTCATGAATTACTGTCTAATGCCGATTCCATTGAAAGGCAGTTTTCCATCTATGAACGCATCCAGACGAAGATTGCGTTCACGCGGTGTCAGGAAGCATAAACAAAGTGAGAAATACAACTACGTGGTATGACGTAGAACATATTGAAATCACCACAGGCGAGCGAGGCGGCAGGATATGGGTGCTGAAGCTCTCCTGTGGCCATACAGTATTTCGCCGAATACCTCCTATACGTCTTCATAACCTCACAGCTTTTTCTCTGCGGGAGCCCCCAGAAAAATGTCGGTGCTCTCTTTGCAATTCAAGTCCATAATAAAGCCTTTTTAAAGGCCACAAACTGCATATCACAGGATAAATCATCCTCTACAGCGTTCATTCTTAAACGCAAAATTTATATTTCATTCATTCTATTTTAAAAGCGTTATAAAAGACGGAATCCTATTTAGTCTGTTTGATGCTTAAATCATCTTCAGTGCCTTTTATCTTTTACCCAGCGACTTTAACATTAACCTGAGCAGAAAACTTGTTTTCAAACTAAGTTCGAAAACTTTCTGCTCAGGTTATTAGCCGGGTAAGCCACTTTGTTATATTTGTTTCATGTTAACAGAGGAGGCGATATGCAAATTGAAAAGGTGATGTCATTACTTGAAGTGCTTTCAAGCTGGCTTGAAGATAACATCAATATGGATTCTGAAATTATCTTTGATAATGACGAAGATAATACCAACTCAGAAATTCTGTATCCTGCTGTAGAAAAGGCTAATGCCGTTTTGCGCAAAATGGCATCTTTATCTTCAGATTCTGTTCATGCAATTCGACAGCGCTTGCAGCTTGCCGTAGAAGGCAAAGCTGAATTGTCCCTCAAGGATGTGGGAGAGCTTCTGCTGGCAACAAAGTATCTGATGTTGTCCACTGAAGAGGGAGAGTAAGCCTGTGACCACTCTCGTATTTGAAATGGCAGATATCAATAAACTGATCGAAGAAATTCGCACCGCAAAAACGTTTTCGGTCACCCCAGATCAGATCTATGACCCGGCATGCTATCCGGGGGGAGCCCTCCTTAACGCTGAGGGACAGACTGAAGAAGAGGCGCGTAAAGCTGGTAGGGTTTTCTTTCCCTCATCCTCAAAAATTGCCAGCACACATCTGGTGCCAAAAGTGCTTCTCGCGCACAGTCATGGTGTATACCTGATCACTAATGCTGAGCTTGAGGGCTCTCCCGCATCCCGCGATACTGTGGCTTACGCCCAGGGGATGAATCCAAAACTGGATGAGGACTGGGATTACGCTTGTGATGCCGCTTTGGGTGGGTCTGATTGTAGCTATACCATTCCCGTTGAGTGGCTGGAGTTAGCGGTAGAGCAGGGTTTTCAGGAGTTTCGACTTCGAATGAGTGAAACCAATATCAAACTTGTCAGCAAATAGTATGTCCTTGCTGTTTCCAGTCAAACATTGTCCGCCAGTCGAGCTGCTGGCGGATTGTTTTATATAAGGCCGGGAAGGTATGTCAGGTTTAAGCAGTTCCGCCCAGAAGCTTACAAGGGCGCAGATTTACGTGTTAAGACGGATGGCATCCGGCACGATCTATGATATCTCTGGCAATTTCAGACGGGCCAGAGAACGGCGTACGTTTATGGGGAATCCTGATGATGTGACGTGCAGGAGCTCTCCGGTCCTGTTCCGGCTGGGCCTCGTGGAGTTATGCCAGCCAGTAAGGCATCTGGAGCCAGGTTTATACTATCGGCTCAAGTTGAGCTCCTCAGGGCATGAAGCTCTTAAGGCGAACGCACACCTCTAACATTTGAGATAGTTCGTTCGCAGCCAGGAAAGTAACTTTCATCTCAAGTGTGACCCTTACTACCTCATTTATGAGTAAAACCCCCCTCTGATATGTCGAAAATGCTCATTTATACGAAAATAGTTTCTCTTCAGGTGTGATGTAATTACTGAGAATTCTCCCTGAATGGAAGGCAACCGATGAAAATGTTTTTTACCCCTTATGTTCGTATCGTTTTCTATTTTTGCGCATTGATTTTTATTGTTTACAGTTTCAGTGATTTTTTCCAGGGCGTCCCTGACAGCACCTTCTTCAGTGCGGTCATCACGCTACTTGTTATCGGAACCATTGTTGCCCGGCATCTGGATCGCAAAAAATCTCTCAAATATACTTCACAGATTTAAGTTTCCACTCAGGCCACTCTCGGGTGGCTTTTATAATTTAATAAGGACCGGTTCATGCATAACCACGAAATTCAGACCATTGCTATATTTAGTGCCCAGTATAAAAACATCGAAGATGCTGAAAATGCAGGTGCTTTATATTCAGTAGATATTGAATATCCGATGACACTAAATGATTTATCGCGGCTTTGCGACTCTATTGCCGAAGCAGTAGGTGTGCCTGGCGGCGTCAAATACCAGTTCGTGTCCCAGCCGGAAGCGCATGAAACCAGCTTCTGATAACCAGTAACCAAACTGCCTAAAAGCAGGTGCAAAGCCATGAAACAAACAAAGTCTTCTATGTCACGTATTGTGCAGCTGTACGACGGGAGCCGATACGGAAACTGCGAGCAGGCTGATAACGAAGGAGAGCTTTTTACGGTGGTGTTGAATAAGCCTTCGCAGATCGATGACATCCGTAAAATCGTAGACACAACCGCCGAAGTACTTGGCAAAGCTTTGCCAGTACTCCTCTTTTAAAGCTTACATCCGTGAAGGATAATTACGGTCTTACTACTTTCAGTTTTTCATTCCAGTGCCGTCCATTTTAATTTATCGATTTTAAGCGGTCGGCGCTATTTCATTGTTTCTTTTCCGACTGTAATTCCTTATATATAGGAATATTTCAAAGAATTTATCTCAGGTTATTTGTGGCGTGGTGCCAGTTGTTATAATGATTCCACATAATCTGGAGAGTCA
The DNA here is from genome assembly GCF_049238665.1 of Enterobacter cloacae complex sp. IR5450. Taxonomy (NCBI): domain Bacteria; kingdom Pseudomonadati; phylum Pseudomonadota; class Gammaproteobacteria; order Enterobacterales; family Enterobacteriaceae; genus Enterobacter; species Enterobacter cloacae complex sp. IR5450. The sequence goes on along the minus strand of NZ_JBMKIC010000034.1, from coordinate 48,869 downwards.
ATCATGATCACATCTCTAATGAATTTCCGCGATTTAACCGGAGAGGCAGTCATCCAGGCGCGGCAATGCGTTATTAATGCTGAGATCGAAGCGGCCCGGGAAAAGGTAATTCATGCTCGTTCGTTATTCAAAGCGGGTATACATAATGTTGTAAACGGTAGTTCTGGCATTAAGGCTGCGGCAGCACATTTTCTGGTGATAAAACGTTTACAGACTGACACTCGGTATCTGGACGCGGTTATCACTGATAACCTTTGCATGTTTTCTCCTGAGGGTTATCTGTATCTGTTTATGCAACAACGTTATTTCCTATAAAACAATGGGTTAGGTAAGTATCTTTCCATTAAAAACATTAAAAAGGTGACTTGATGAAACCATTTGGACTTGCCGGAAAACCCCGGCCCGAACCTTGCGGCTGCTGCTGGTATACCCGTGAGGACTGCCCTTACGTCAGCGCAAAACAGATCTATCGCCGCAGGCAGCGCAAGGCAGAACGCCAGCGTCAGCGCAGCACCATTGTGATGGCCGTTTCTGAATTTCGCTGACCTCTTCTGGAAATATCATTTTTTCTCCAGAAGAATTTTAAAATAAAGGGAAATCTTTTCACGGGTATCTGATGTTTATTGTTTATGGTAAATTGCGCCACATTAATTGTTTGTGGCGCAGTTCGTGATGGCTTAAGGATATAATATGAAAATCAGCCAGCTGGAATCCGGGATGCAGGTTTGGTCTGTAACCCGTACCAAAATGGGAAATACCACCATTTCAACGGTCATTGTCCACCCCGTTGTCATTATTGAAATTCATGATAACCATGTGATTGCTCGCTGGAACGGCAATGCACCACGTCGGTTTGGAGAAACGGCTATCAGGGGCTGGAAGAAGGAGAAGCCACTGCTTGTCCGTGAGCCTTTCGGAAATGTTCGTCTGGCCACCCGGGCTGAAAAAACCGCTATGCAGGAAAAAGAGTAATACCCCCTTTTAGCACCCACAATTTCACCGTCCATCTGCCTTTAACCTTGCCTGTTATTAACGGAATCCTTTCTGACTGGGCGGATCCCACGCATAACCTGAACTGTTGGCTAACCGTCTTACAGCCAAATTCCCTCCTTTATCTGGCAGGAGTGCGTCCGTGAGCTCTGTATGATCTACGTGTTTGTTAAGTAGAGCACATAACAGGAGTGGGGTATGACTGAATTAAATAAAAGCCCGTCCGGTTTTTCCGGAGCTGATGTCAGTAAAGAACAGGCTGCCATAAGGGCACTTGTAGAAAGAGTAGTGACCAACTATCGCAGCCGGACAGCACCTGATCGGGTTCAAAAGGCTTCGGTAGCGTTTAATGGGGGATTAATCCTGACCCTGATGCTGGCCTTGACGCTATTGGGCTACCTTGTGGCGGAATTGCTCAGGGGGTATGTTGCGGATAGTTCACCCTATGTGCCCGGTCTAAGTTATTCGCAATTTTCGATGCTTATGGTCGTTGAGCTGTGTCTATGCTTTCTTGCATGGTTTTTGGTTGTCACAGGGGACTATCCCCGGCCGTGGATATTTCAGGTAGTCCCGATGGAGCAGTACTGGTTCTTTGACGAAGTGGATGACGACGATCTTGCCCGGCTTTCCTGTAACCCTTACATCAAGCGCTGGCTACTTGATGAAATGTCCGGTATTCATCGACTGACCTACACGAGGCTGCATGATCGACTGGAGCGCATCTGTAATATTGCATCCCATCTCGAATACAGCCGTATTCAGGCACATAAGATTTCCCTAATCAACGGAAGCAGTGCCTCCTGATCCTACCATTGCATCCGGAAATTAAACGGGCAGGAACTGCACTGTATGTTCCGACCCAGCAGCTGCCCGTTACCCTTTTCTTTAGTATAAAATGACTTTCGCCGACAACCGGAAGTGAATCATGTCAAATAAATGAAAAATCAGTAATTTATGTAGGCGGGGTGTTTGGCTGATCAGGGCAGGGTGGTATAATAACGCTGGTGCTGGAGGCTTTTGCCCCAGCCAGCGGTAACACTGTTTGACTGTGGTAAAAGCAGAAAGCCCCGAGTAATTTTTCAATTAACCTGTACTGCACCCATTTTGTTGGACGATGAAATGGAATAGTCCCTGATATGTCAAAGCCAAAATACCCCTTCGAAAAGCGCCTTGAAGTCGTGAATCACTACTTCACAACTGATGATGGTTACAGGATCATCTCTGCACGTTTTGGTGTGCCTCGAACCCAGGTCAGGACGTGGGTTGCCCTCTATGAAAAACATGGAGAAAAAGGTTTAATTCCCAAACCTAAAGGCGTTAGTGCTGATCCAGAGTTGCGCATTAAGGTCGTGAAAGCCGTGACCGAGCAGCAGATGTCCCTCAATCAGGCTGCTGCTCACTTTATGCTTGCTGGTAGTGGTTCTGTAGCCAAGTGGCTGAAAGTCTATGAGGAGCACGGAGAAGCTGGTTTACGCGCACTCAAGATCGGCACCAAAAGAAACATTACAATGTCAGTTGATCCAGAAAAAGCGGCGTTAGCATTGGAGCTGTCGAAAGACCGACGTATTGAGGATCTTGAAAGACAAGTTCGATTCCTTGAAATGCGGCTTACGTATCTAAAAAAGCTGAAAGCCTTAGCTCATCCCGCGAAAAAGTGAAAGTACTCAACGAGCTAAGGCAGTTTTACCCTCTTGATGAGCTTCTCAAGGCAGCGGAGATACCGCGCAGTACGTTTTATTACCATCTAAAGGCTCTCAGCAAGCCTGATAAGTATGCGGATGTTAAAAAGCGTATTGGTGAGATTTATCACGAGAATAAAGGTCGTTACGGATACCGTAGGGTAACGTTGTCTCTCCATCGAGACGGGGAACGGATTAACCATAAAGCCGTTCAGCGCCTGATGGGAACCCTCTCGCTTAAGGCAGCGATTAAGGTCAAGCGATACAGCTCCTACAGAGGAGAGGTAGGGCAAACCGCCCCCAATGTTCTCCAAAGGGATTTCAAGGCTACACGGCCAAACGAGAAGTGGGTTACCGACGTTACTGAATTTGCAGTCAATGGGCGAAAGCTGTATTTGTCTCCAGTAATAGATCTCTTCAACAACGAAGTTATTTCTTACAGCCTGTCGGAAAGACCTGTGATGAACATGGTCGAGAATATGCTCGATCAGGCATTCAAAAAGCTTAAGCCTCACGAGCATCCTATTCTGCACTCTGACCAGGGATGGCAGTATCGTATGAGAAGGTATCAAAACATCCTTAAAGAACAAGGCATTACACAGAGCATGTCCAGAAAAGGCAATTGTCTGGATAATGCAGTCGTGGAATGTTTCTTTGGAACCTTAAAGTCGGAGTGTTTTTATCTTGACGAGTTCAGTAATATAAGCGAACTGAAGGATGCTGTTACGGAATATATTGACTACTACAACAGCAGAAGAATTAGCCTGAAATTAAAAGGTCTGAGTCCAATTGAATATCGAACCCAGACCTATGTGCCTCGTGTTTAACTGTCCAACTTTTTGGGGTCAGTACAACCCGAGGCCCCTGTATGCTAGTCACATTCAGAGTAGCCTCTTGCCTGCTTAAATGCAAGGAGAAGAAGGCCATTGTTAACACCAAGCTGTAATGTCCCCTTTGAACCATTCTAAAATGTCCCCAGACAATTCTCTGGGGGATTTTTCATGATCAAAGAGACTGTTACGATGAGTCATAAGGAACTCGACCGACTTCACATTATTCAGGAGTCACTTAATCGCCATATTACTCAGGAACAAGCTGCGGCACGCATTGGCATTTCTATTCGGCAGGTTAAACGTCTGGTGCAACGGTATAGAAATGAAGGGCCTTCTGGTCTAGTTTCCCGCCGACGTGGAAAGCGTCCCAATAATTCCTTTTCTACCGAATTCAGAGCAACAGTAATTTCACTCCTCAAAGGCCGCTACGCTGATTTTGGACCTACGCTTGCGTGCGAAAAATTGCGCGAGATACACGGCTTGTGTTTATCCATTGAAACTCTCAGGAAGTGGATGGTAGAGGAGGGCATATGGCGCGAACGTCGTCGTAAGTTTGCCCGAATTTATCAGCGCCGGATGCGGCGCCCATCCTACGGTGAACTCATCCAGATTGATGGCTCGCCTCATGACTGGTTTGAAGGTCGGGGCCCCAAATGCACACTGATAGTCTTTATCGATGATGCTACCAGCGCTCTGATGGCGCTACGATTCGCTCCTGCAGAAACAACCCGGGCTTACATGGAAACCCTCCGGGGTTACCTTAATGATCATGGCGTACCACTGGCTCTCTATTCTGACAGACACAGTATATTCAGAGTAAATAACCCGGAGCGGGAAGGAGAGTTGACTCAGTTCACACGTGCGATAAAGACACTGGGCATCGAGCCAATCCATGCCAACAGCCCGCAGGCAAAAGGGCGGGTAGAGCGTGCCAATCAGACACTGCAGGACAGGCTGGTCAAAGAAATGCGGCTTCAGGGTATCAGTGATATTGAAACAGCAAACGCATGGTTGCCGACCTTTATTGAAGCCTATAACAACCGGTTTGCTACGCCGCCTCGTATTGCTGATAACGCCCATCTTGATGTACACCATTCTGAAGAGGAACTGGGTTATATCTTCAGCCTCCAGGCGAAGCGCGTTCTCTCCAAAAATCTCACTTTCCAGTACAAAAGCAGTGCGTTTCAGATTCGCAGTGAAGGCCGGGGATATCGACTTCGGCATTCGGTTGTCACGGTATGCGAAAGCTTTAACGGTGAAATTAAGGTTCTGTATGATGGGAAAGCGTTGGGATGGGAAAAATATGTTGATGGCCCGGAGCCTATACCACTGGATGATGAAAAAAGTGTCCATGAACGTGTGGATAATGCCCGTTTTGATTTACGCTCAAAATTCTACGTAAAACCTAAAGCTGACCATCCTTGGCTCACGCGCCGCACGCAAAGTAATCAGCAAGTGAAGCCCCCTAAATTACCCAGAAAGAAGGCTGATCCCGATAAAATGGACTGAAACCAGGCGTTATTCAGTTGAGTGCATATCCAGTCATAGGATAGATTCTTACGTAGCGTTTCTGGCGTGCATTTTCGGGTGGTTTGTTACTGTTTTTAACGGGGACACGTCAGAAACGCGCTCAGGCCGTCTGAGCGGTACGCGTAATGCGGCGTTATGGTAAATAGCCTATGCTAATGTCCGCTAAGAGCGAGATATAGTCATTCGTACCCTGAGAATTACACTTTGAAGTGATTCAGGGTATGCGCTTACTGGTTACGAATATTGAGCGAGAATCATGTGATGATCGCCGCTTTTCTTTCGAGCCAGTAGGTGCTCCACGTTCGCTAACGAATACTCAGGGCATGCAGATAAACTGCTGGCTATATTTCTTTCGAAGAGCGTGGAATGCATACCAATCCCCGATAAAAAGGAGTTGGTGATGACTGTGACTAATCAATTTGCTGCGCACGTTGGTCTGGACTGGGCTGATAAAAAACACGATGTCTGTGTTCAGTTTAAAAACGGTGAACGCGTATTCGATGTGATTGAACATACAGCAGAAGCGCTTGATGCCTGGCTTACTGAGTTACACCAGAAAGTAAAAGGTAGAATCGCAATAGCTCTCGAACTGAAGAAGGGCCCCGTGGTATATGCTCTTCAAAAATACCCCTTTATCACCGTTTTCCCCGTCCACGCATTGTCCCTGGCTCGTTATCGGCAAGCCTTCTCGCCCAGCGGCGCTAAAGATGATCCGCAGGATGCCGAGCTGGCATTAGAGTTAATGCTGCGTTACCCCCAGAAGATAAAAGCTATTGAACCCGACAATGCGGATATTCGCTTACTTCAGCAACTGGTTGAGCAACGTCGTCAGTTGGTTGAAGATAAACGACGCTTTGTGAACCGGATAATCAACACGCTTAAACAGTATTATCCTCAGCCACTGGAGTGGTTCTCACATCGGGGTAGCTTACTGTTGTGTGAGCTGATTATCCGGTGGCCCAGTCTGCAACAACTGAAACGAGCCAGACGCGACACGATCCGCAACTTTCTGAATGCCAAAGGTGGTCGCGCTATGGCCCTTACCGAGCAACGTGTTGCGAGTATTGATAATGCGATCCCATTGACTACAGACCCGAGTGTTATAGAGGCTAATGCTTTGATGGCAGCAGCACTGGCGACACAAATTAAAGTCGTGAGTGAAATCATCAAAACCTATGACGAACGAATCGAAACGCTGTTTGACACATTGCCAGATGCGGGGCTGTTCAAATCACTTCCGGGCATGGGACCGTGCATGGGCCCACGGATGCTTGCTGCACTTGGTGATAATCGTGACCGGTTTAACAGCGCTGAAGAAATTCAAAACTACGCAGGTATAGCACCGGTGACCGAACGAAGCGGCCAAAAATCATGGGTTCACTGGCGATGGCAATGTGCCAAGTTCGTCAGGCAGACCTTTGTTGAATGGGCTGCCAAGACGGTTAATTCATCATACTGGGCCAAACTGTATTATCAGGGCCTTAGAGAAAAGGGCAAATCTCATCAGTCTGCGATCCGGGCACTGGCGTTCAAATGGATAAGGATCATTTACCGCTGCTGGAAGGCCAGAACCTGTTATGACGAAGCGAAATATTTGCTGGCTCTCGAAGCGAGACACTCGCCCTTACTGAAGCCATAAAAAGCTTGTCGAATGTCTCAGGGCGTGAAGCGGACATTGCAGACTGCCCAGTAGAAAAAGTGCTATCAGAATTATCTAAAGGAAGATCGTATTTACCATGTCTCATTCTAACTGTTTAATAAATTACAAAAATTAAAATTTCCATTTAATATCATCGCGTTAAGCAAGAGAATTAAACCTCTCATTTAATTTATGATTCTTATTTAATTCATGAGTTGGTGTAAAAATAGGTTGCCGCACTATAGAAAGACACATATTTAAACCCAGCAGGAAATCATATTTGAAAGTAATGTGTTTAAGGGGCTGCGTAACAAGAACAGCAAGTAAACACATAGTAATAACAGTTACCATTCCCATTTCGCAAGTGGCCATATCAGAGGTGAACTAATGCCTGCTGCAATTTTAAGAATTAAGGTTATCCTAATAATTCTTTTGTATGATTAAGATCATCGATAAATTTACTAAGGACTCATTAATGAAATTGCGACTCTGGAATCTATTACCCCATGATTACGCTCCTTTTTTTCGTATTCTTCACATCATTGTGGCATTTCTAATATTATCACAAATTATTAACTCTAATCTGACAGAGACCGAAGCAATTGGTGAACATAGTCTTGAAGGAGTTATAACCTGGATGCACATTATTTCAGGGTTAGGACTGATTATTTGTGGTTTTATTATGTTAAGTTGGATGCTTACTCAAAGAGGTTTTACTTATTATTTTTCATGGGTAGGGCTTGACTTTAGTGGTATTAAGCAAGATATAAAAACGTTGACTAGTTTCCGACTGCCCGATGCACATTCGGGAGGTATTGCCAGTACAATCCAAGGATTTGGAGTTCTAGCATTGCTAATTGTAGCACTTTCAGGTGGCCTATGGTTCTTGTTGAATACCATGCAGTCAAATCTGGCTGAAACAGTAATCCACTGGCATAAGTTCTTTACTACTTTCATTGAGGTCTATTTTTATGCACATGGTGCAATGGGAGTTTTGCATATTTTAATTGAAAAATATAAAAGCCGCTCAGTTAACCTAAGTGACTAATCTGTTGTGAGATAATATTACTTCAAGTTGAAGAAAACCCTAAAAATAAAATTTAGTTTACTAGAAGATGAAACAGCACTTGCAGAGACTTTTTAATTAAATTTAATAAAAACGAAAAAATATTCATGGCGAAATGATTGTTTAATTATCTATCATGGATAGAAATGTGAGTTAGTCGTCCTATTTTAGGAAGTTAATAATGACTAAAACAAAAGGGTTACCTCGTCCGCTGACGCACTACGCTTGGCTTTCCATTGCCACGGCTATTGCCACTATCGGACTCAAAGGTGTGGCGTGGAAAATGACCGGTTCGGTCGGTCTGCTATCTGATGCCATCGAATCCGTAGTTAACCTCGCAGGAGCCCTAATGGCGCTCTGGATGCTGACCTTGGCTGCGCTTCCGGCCGATGAGAACCATGCATATGGGCACGGCAAAGCCGAATATTTCTCGAGTGCTTTCGAAGGATTTCTGATCCTATTGGCGGCAGCCAGTATCGCCTATACCGCAGTTGAGCGGATGTTAACTCCACAGCCGCTTGAGGAGATTGGTCTCGGATTACTGGTTTCAACAGTCGCATCAATCCTTAATTTTGTGACGGCTCGCATTTTGTTAAGGGCTGGCAGGCAGCACAACTCTATCACTCTTGAGGCAGATGCTCATCACCTGCTGACCGATGTCTGGACGTCGGTCGGTGTCATTTTTGGTGTCGGACTGGTTTATCTGACCGGCTGGTTTTGGGTCGATCCGATCGTTGCATTGCTGGTCGCAGCCAACATCGTTTGGACTGGTTATCAGCTTATGAGTCGTTCAGCTGCAGGTCTGATGGACGTATCGCTACCCACGGAAGAACTCAAAAAAATCGAGTCACTGCTGGCAGGATATCGTGAACAGGGGCTTGATTTCCATGCACTACGTACACGCCAGGCTGGCGGGCGGGCGTTTATGACAATGCACATCCTAGTTCCTGGGCGATGGACTGTTCAATATGGGCACGACTGGGCCGAGCGTATAGAGAATGATATCCGCACCGCACTGCCTTTTATCCATATCACCACTCATGTGGAACCGTTGGAAGATCCCGCGTCAATGAACGACCAAACGCTCGACATTTCTGATCACTAAACTAACCACATGTCGCTGGTCGGGCAGGGTAACAAACCTCGCTCTACAAAAATTTCAGGTATTCTCTATAATTCTGAGGGTACTTGATGTGACCTGCGCCCAATTGTTGGGCACGCAATATTTTTAAAAAGTCCGCTTCTGGCACAAAGCGGACAGTGATCACCGTTCTTACGACTACTTTCTGACTTACTTCGTGACTTGCCCTAAGCATGTTGTAGTGCGATACTTGTAATGACATTTGTAATTACAAGGGGTGTAAGACATGGGTAGCATTAACCTACGTATTGACGATGAACTTAAAGCGCGTTCTTACGCCGCGCTTGAAAAAATGGGCGTAACTCCTTCTGAAGCGCTTCGTCTCATGCTCGAGTATATCGCTGACAATGAACGCTTGCCGTTCAAACAGACACTCCTGAGTGATGAAGATGCTGAACTTGTGGAGATAGTGAAAGAACGACTTCGTAATCCTAAGCCAGTACGTGTGACGCTGGATGAACTCTGATGGCGTATTTTCTGGATTTTGACGAGCGGGCACTAAAGGAATGGCGAAAGCTGGGCTCGACGGTACGTGAACAGTTGAAAAAGAAGCTGGTTGAAGTACTTGAGTCACCCCGGATTGAAGCAAACAAGCTCCGTGGTATGCCTGATTGTTACAAGATTAAGCTCCGGTCTTCAGGCTATCGCCTTGTATACCAGGTTATAGACGAGAAAGTTGTCGTTTTCGTGATTTCTGTTGGGAAAAGAGAACGCTCGGAAGTATATAGCGAGGCGGTCAAACGCATTCTCTGAACCAAAGCATGACATCTCTGTTTCGCACCGATGGTGACACTTCTGCTTTGCGTTGACAGGAGAAGAAGGCCATGAAAATGCCGAACCAACCCATTGTTTTGTGCATATTAATAGTTTGTTTAACGCTGTTGATATTCACCTGGCTCACACGAAACTCGCTTTGCGAGTTGCGGATGAAAGACGGAACAAGGGAGGTATCTGCTATCCTGGCCTACGAATCCGGTAAGTAGCTGACAAAGAGGGGGGCAACCCCCTCTTTTCGGGGTGTGGATTAGTATGCCATCGGCACCTTTTGAAAGGGTTTCTCCAGTCGGGGAAACCCTTTTTTCCTCCCGTCTTGTGGCATATAGCCTTTTGTATAAATCAAGAACCAGACCCAAAGAGTCCCACTTCACGCAAACCGTTCAAAAGCCTTAGCGTAATCCAGTCGGGAAAAATTTCACCGGTGCTCGTCCGGGCACGTACCGGAAACAATGGACTTCTCACTGGTCGGTAGCTCATAGAACGTAGCCATTGCGGTCAGTCCTTATTCTGTACCCAGTAGAGTTTTATGGCCGTCTGGCAAATCGTTCAAACATTGTCATTTCTGTTCTCGCTGCATCCGGTCAAATGATACGGTGAATTCAGCTCATGGGCATTCGCATCGCAGTCTACGAAGGCACCAGAAGTTTGAGGATGTTACGCAAAGAACAGTTATCAGGTTTGCTGGTGGGCGTAATGCCTACCTCTACTTTACTTCATAGGGATTCTTCTGCGGGGAAGCAAGAATTGACTCAACGTTGTCCGGTCGTACCAGATTTGTCGCGGAAAGCGCCTTTTTGTGAGGGGGGCCGCAGCGCTAAACCTTTTCCTGGAACGACATGAAGGACAGCAGAGCGTCCGCCCTGGAGGACAGCTCAATACAGTCTCCACGCTGCGGTTCTATCTCTTCGTCAATGGTTTCATTGTACCAAATACGCAGCCGCCATCCCTTCGCAGGGAAAGCGCTCTGCATCGCCAGGACCATCCCCTCCGGCGACAGCAGTTCTCGACAGAGGTAGCAGGCCCCGATCCGGGTTGAATCCCGCAGCCACATTACGGGATACTCTTTAACCAGTTGGTCATACACGCATTCTGCCATATGAAAGTAATTTTCGTCAGCCCTGCAAAAATCACACATTCGATTTCCTTAAATGGTGTTCATCGAGATAATTCAGAAAGTTGATTCGCCAAACTACGGGGCATTTCTTTAATGGCGGAGCTTTACATCACTATTTCTGTCATTTTCAAATCCGCCGGATACAGCAATAATTGCACCGAACAGCGGTTTGAACTGCAATGCATCCGTAGGGTATGCGACAATAATAAGGCTCTTCCCGTACTCTTAAAAATGGAAGAGTTTAAAACCCATACTGCTGGGATGAGCGAAGCACGGTACATTATGCCAGCGTATAAGGGCCGTCATAACTTGTTTTTTTCTAGAACACGGCGAAGTTTTCTTACCTGGGAAGCTGTGGAAAGCGTACCGGTTCGGGGATGGCATGCGCTTGCCTTTTCACCTGGTTTGAGTACATAGGCTAATGCCAGCTCGTTCAGAGCCGCCTCAGCTTTCAACAGGGCCTCAATGGCCGTGTTCAGGTATACAGTTCGGCTCTCATGGTTCATCAGGATTTTCCTCACAAGGGTAAAAATGACAGGCGATACCTGCCGTTTACCCTTTGTCTCCGTTAAGAATGGCATCACGGCAGGCTTCCCAGATTACCTGGGCATTAGCATCACACTCCACGAACCCGCCGCACTGATCGTATATCACCTGGTATACCTCAGGGGGAATCTTCCCAGGCGCAACCGGAGTTGAGCGTTTGCCTTTATGAATCTCATCTGCGGTATCACAGACAGCGTCGAGATGCCGCGACATCCACTCAGATAATTTCAGACCCTCTCGATTTGCCTGTTTTACATAGCGAACCTTTCTGGAAACCGTAGATCGCATCTGAATCTGTGTCACAGCTGGCACATCTTCTTTCATGGCATTCTGTAATGCAGCTTTGGGCTTTTTCATGTTCATGGTTGCTTTAAATTATTCTGGAGTTCGTCTGATATAAATGCTGACGTGATCTGTCAGCGTTGCTTAAATAGTTTATCGCCTTCCGCCAGTTCGCCGTTGAGCTGTTCAATCACGCTCCAGATGAGCCGATCATCCGGCGTTGAGCCTGCACACTCTTTCACGACCGCCACGGGTCTAAATTCTTCAGGGTCTGCCTGCCCGGAGGTGAAGAGCCTGCTCTCAATCCAGTGGGCCCCCTCTGTGCAGCAGTGGCAACTGGTTTCAGGTGGTTCATCCAGACCGTCCACTCCACAGGCTGAGCAGGTGAACAGTTTGCGAGACCCACCAGCCAGTGGCGTATCGCAAGCTGCTGGAAGTGCGCCAGCATTGCGCCAGTACAGCACATGATTTGAATCGTAGCAGTGTCCATGAAGCAGAAGCGAAACGCCGCAACTGCGAGTTTCAATGGCTTTGCCTGTGCCAAGGTATTGCCCGATCTCGTCCCATACGTCCACTAAGGTGTCAGGCAGCGGACGCGTAACAGGGAACTTAGCGCAGTCGTCCGGGGTGCCTTTAATGCAGCAGAGGGCCGAATACGCAAGCTCCTGCATTTCGTAGGAGTACTGACCACATACCACGCGTTCCAGTTTGTCGATTAGTTGTTCTTTATTCATCATACTCAGCCTTATTAAACAAATTCATTACGCCACTGGCACCATCTGGCCGGAGCAGACTGCGGCCCGGTAGTAGAGCCGCAGGGGGTGTCGCTGGACTAACAGGTGCTCAGTGAGTCCCGCACTTCCTCATGACTGGTCATTTTCAGAAGAAGCTTTCCAGGGCAGCGTGGTTCCGCCTGTGAACGGGTGACGTCTTCGTTGATTGCCTGGATATGAGCAGATTCAACGGTCCGACGCTGTACGACATGGTTGCTCAGGTTGAATTCGCACTGGAGCCTTCTGGCATCAGAATCCGCGTTCATTGCAATACGTTCATCAAAGCGGCGGTTCATTCGCAGAGCCTCTTCGTGAGCTGCATCAACAAGGGTGCGTCTGGTGACATAGTCGTTACCAGCAAAAAACGATAGCTGAGCGTGTTCCGAAGAGTAGTCGGAGCTTCCCTTACAACGGGCAATCGCGGCTTCAGAGTGCAGGATTAATGAACTCAACCGTGAACAGACGTCATTGATGGTGCCGGTTTTCAGACAGTCGTGGATAAGTGTCCAGGCGGAAATGCTCAGCGGGCGGCTGGTGATCACATAGGGATTGTAATGATCAACCGTTACGATAGTACGCAGTGAATGAAGCGATTCGGACTGCGTACGTAAGTCACGGCGAACAGTACATGCCACCGAGGCAACATCTTTACATTCTTTGTCGGACATCGAGTCCAGTACGCGGATCTCCACCTCTGCCGCCTTTGAGGCGATATGCGCACTAATCTCACCCTTAAGACGTTTGTAGTCAGCCTTGAAGCTTCCCACGCTGTCAATATCGATCCAGTAACCACAGCTGTAACCAGCATTACCAAACTCGTCATCTTTCTCATAGTTCGGACAGCCGTCATTGCTCCAGCCAGCTTTTTCCAGCAGCTCGTCAATAGCGACCAGCTCAGCCATTGGTGCATGTTCGATAATGAAATAATGGACACGGCCCCAGGCATATGCGCGTGAACGGCCATCAACAGAAGTATCAGAAGTCGTCTGACGGGAAAGTTTCATGAGGTACTCCAGTTCTGCCCGGTACCGCCGGGGCGGTGGTGCGAAAGCCGCACCATGAATGACACTATGATCCTCCTAACTTCTATTGTCAATACAATTGAAGTGGCGTTGTATTTATTCATTATTTGGACCCGGCTCGTACGGAACGACCGTCGGGACTTGCCAATTATTCTGCGGTGAGCAGGGGGAAGGGAACATCCCACCGCTTGTTTCAAGATGTACAGCCAAGGAGGGCGCAGAATGCCTGACAGAATCATCGTGCAGCGGTAGCGAAAGACCTGACAAACGGGAAAAGTATCCTTTTATTCCAAAGCCAACCTCAGCTTTTAATGTCGCCAGTACGTTTCTTAAACATGCCAAATCGGTCTCTTATACGGCCGGATGGGCCCGATGAAAACGATAAAATGAGAAACAGAACCCGACACATCGCTGCTCTCTGGGAAAGCCGGTCAGCAGATGGAGCGCCAGGAACTAAATCCGCTGGTTTTAATAATGATTGAGGAGAACAAGATGAAAGATAACAAGACACGTCCTGTAGACTCGTATGCTCATGCTGATTTCATGGAGTCCGTCTTCAGCAACCTCAGGGCTTTCTGTGATGCGGAATGCCAGCGGCTAACTGCCGGTTATCCCCCAACTGTCAAACCAGAACAGCAAAGCACTGACGGCCAGCTGTCGGCGGCATAAATCATTACCTGCCAGTTCGTTCAAATTTCCGCTTCCTTAAGCCCGGGCCAAAAGCCCGGCTCAATCCAAAAACTGAACGTACCGGTTTACCTCTATATCTCCTCAATCCCCTGCGACTTACAAGAGACCCGCACCGGTTTAGCCATTCCTGTCCTGCCACTCTCTCATCACTGGCCCAGACAACCGGAAAAGTAACTTTTCTCTCCGACTCACCTTCTGAACCAGCTATTTTGCTTAAACGTAAAAACGGCCCACTGTTGTGAAGATTTAAAACGGACGGATCGAGTAGTATTGTCTCAGGAATTTTTTTTAAGAAAAGTTACTTTTTCTTCTGTGCAACCTATTAGAAAAAATGTCGAACCTGGTATTGTTGTGTTGTAGCGCAGTTAAACAACCAACCAAAAGAGAGAACAAAAATGTCCGCAATCGAAACTGAAGTAAAAAACAACAGCAACGAAATCAGCCTTCGTGGTTACCTGGAACGCACTGGTAACGGTGCCCGTAAAGGTAACGGCCTTATCATTGACCCTTCGGTTGTTGTAGAGCAGGAAGGCTTTAACACCCGCACGGCCGGTATGGGCGAGCTCTACTATTCAATGCCTCACGTTGTGGAACACCTGAACAGCCTGGCCGATGCCTACATGGAAGACCCGTTCAGCGTGACGCCTATCGTTGTTCAGATGGTTAATGGCGTACCTGTACTGCGTCAGGGGGCTTGCCGTATCCGTTCCATCGCTATTGCAAACCGCCAGCTGGAAGCAGAAGGGCGTGAACGCATTACTCGTATTCGCTGCGAAGAGTTTCGCGGTAGCGCTTCAAAAGCAGAACTCTTCACCCTGACCGGCAACTCCAACCTGGCGCTGTCTGTCGTAGCTGAAGCGCTTTCAATTAAGCGTCTTGTTGAAGATAAAGAAGAGCCTAAGACCTTTGCGGAACTGGCAAAAAAACGTGGTAAATCAGAGCAGCATCTTCGCCAGATGGTTCGCGTACTGGACCTGCCTTCTGAACTACAGACCATGCTTGTGAGCGATCAGGTGAGCATGTACGTTGCGCTGGACGAGTATATGTACAGCGGTGAGGATGCGGTAGATAACATCAACAAGGCGATCTCCATCTATGGTAAAGCGACGAAAAACACGCTGAAATTCGTCAAAGCTGCCAAGGTAGAAGAGCGCATGGCAGATCCGCAGACTCCGGAAAACTCCGGTGATGAGCAACCGGCAGGTAATGCTACCGTTAACACCCCGGTACCGGATCAACTGAATGATGAAAGCAATACAGAGACGCTGGTTACGCCACCGGTACAGGAACCAGCTCCGGCTCCAAAGGACAGCGCTCCTAAACAGAACCCGGCAGGTAAAGCACCATCCATGTCCAGCGTTCTGAACAAAAAGACCGTGACCGTCATTGCCGACACCGCGATCCCGATTTTTGAACGTATTGCTGAAGAAGCCAAGCTTAAAGAAGGTGAATCTGTCAGCACTGATACTTACACGCTTGTTCTGACCAATGATGAAATGAACGATATCATCAATGCTCATGCTGACCTGAAAGAGTACCTGCGTAAGCATGCTGAGAAGATGAATAAGGGACAGGCATGATTTTCTGACCGACCCCTCCATCCGGACGGGTCGGTAACTTTTTCAGGACAAGGGGAAACAGGGCAATGAAGAAGGCTTTTATCAACGTAGACAAGACTAACCCACTGCCAGTCCTGACGGATTCGGTGACCCGGGTAAGTATTCAGTGCACGGCAAAAGATGAAAACGGGGCAGGGATCGAAGTGAACATCCTCGACCTGATTCAGGATCATGATACGGATGAAGTGAAAGTGCAGTTTGGGAGCTCGCCTGTTCAGGCTCTGGCGATGCTCCGCCGGGTTATGACAGCACTGGAAAAGCAGGCAAATGCAGAACTGCAACAGAATTCCTGCTCGCGTATGCAGTAAACGGTAAAAGCAGAATGTTCCCTACTGGATAAACCCGGTGGACCTCACGGAGAGCAAGTCACCGAATGGTTCACTGTTAAGTGATATACATCCGGATTTATAAGGTTTTGCAGCATCCGAATAGGCAATAAATAGAATTATTTTGATTTATCTCAGCAAGGAAATGGAAAGCTACCAGATTTTAGGATAGCGAAATGCCTGTATCGCTACTCTGCTGAATTAGAAATGATTTTAAACGCAATGCATAATGATAGAATAGCAATGCCTTTAATTATTTGTCACGTCTGAATTATATGTAGACTTACGGAGAGGATATGGTAATTACTTATTCATTATCGGAAACGTTTAATATGTTTTTACGCGAGATTATTGCATCTGGACTTGCAGTTTTTTGCGCATGGTGCGTTTTGTGTCTTTTCTCTGATCAGGAACGAGGTAAAGAGGTTCCTGTTTCTATGAAAAAAATAACTTCAAAGTCAGCTTTCTCCTACTTTATCAGTTCTCAAATTGCCGCTTTTATTATCTCCTTGTTGGGTTCAATCTTAAGCACGAAATGGGACAACATCGTCTGGAATGATGAAATAAGACAGTTTTATCTGCATGTAGGATTTGGGCTGGTAGCTTGTGTATTCTGTCTGCTTGTAATCTTGCATGAGAAATTTATCAAAAGAAATTTAAATGTTTATTCTGGTTATTGTGGTTCACTGGCAGTTAGTCTCACAGGAATCTTTGTACTTTGTGCGTTATATCTGACATTTTCATTACCATTTCATTATGAAGAACGTCTACTTAATGATGCATCCTTGGTGGCTTCGGATGGCGTTGAAAATTCAGTCGTTTTTGCAGACGGTCGTTACTGGGTTTTTGAACTGGGCTTACCATATTTCAAACAGTCATTGCTCAAAGAGGTAAGAAGGGGCAGGTACCAGCTAATCTGCACTACAGAAAAAAAAACAACATGCTGGTCTGGCAAAAAACTTCCCGAAAAACCAACCTCTTTGAAAGCTAGTTCATAAAGATTTAAACTGCTCGCTTAAATCCACACTGGTCCAATTTTGAAAATTTATTGTGTTTTTAAAAGAAATTACAGTGTGGGTTATTAGCCAGTAGGTCGGAGTTTTATATAATACCCAAAAACACAGGAGGTATTATGAAAACCAATCTGGCCTATGCATCTAATTGCTCCGATTCTGTCTACTCCTATATTTATCAGGCACTGCAACAACGCTCTGGTGCCGAGAATGAAAGCCTTTATCAGCAGGCCATTTCCAGCTGCTGCACAGATAAACAAAAAAAGAAACTGGCCGGGTATTATGCCGGTCCATGGCAGCTGCTATTCAACGCGTGGTGTAACAATCGCGTCCCTAACACAGCGGTGCTGGCCCTTTTACTCCAGCAGTGCTTATCTCATTTCCAGTGCGAAGAAGTGATCGCAGCCTGGCAGTAACCCTATCAAGCCCCTTCGTATAGCGGAGGGGCAGGAGATATCTCATGTACAGAAACGACAGAAACGTGGATTCCTTCAACCTGGTTAATGCTCTTCAGCCGGTCTTTCGTAACACCGGCTGTGGGATGTTTGAATATGATCGTAAAAAGCAGAATGAAACCGCTGATTCAATCTTACGAGCGTTGGCGTTAAATGCCGATTTCGCGAGGGCCTTAAAACAGTACGTCCGGATTAATTCTGTACGACGGGTTGTTCAGTTCGATGACGGCTCGGTTCGCTATGGTATTCATGCCGAATTTGAAGGGCATAATAAAATTAATTCCTTCCGTATTTTTAAAGATGAAGATACAGACGCATTTGACTCCTATTTTTATTCGGTTTGCGATAATAAAGCTGAGCTGGTGGATTTTAAAATGGACTCTCTCGATATTCAATTGCAGGCAGTTTTTGAAAAGGTGACAGGTATTTTTCTGTCACATTAAATATTCAAATTTTCAATCCTCGGGCTGATAGACAAAAAACGCACTTTAGAATATAGATGAGATGAATATGAAAAACGTAAATATTTTGGATACCGATATTGCGGCCATTAATGCTCTTTCTGGCGTAGAACTGACTGACTTTCTCACTGCCGGGTATCAGGTAAACTGGTTAGGAGAAAGGGAGGTTTCGCTGGTGGGCTTTCCGTGTTTAGCAAGCAACAAGCAGCCGGTAGAAGTTGGTCCCGGCATTTTCATTAATCGCGTGTACAGCAGAGACAGCCAGTCTCTGAGCGGGAAATTGCGCTATGACCTGTCTAATGGTCTGGCAACGAGTGCATTTTCATTTTTCTCCCAGTCAGGCTGGTATGGGGGATTCCGTGTCGTATCTTTCCGTGACAACGGGCCAGCTGCGTTAATCAACATTGGTATTGTCCATGAGAATGTTTTGAATGCATTTTGTGCTGACTTCCCCCGGGCCAATGTGAGCGTAACCCGTTTTCATTGTGGCATGACGCTTGAGCAGATCCGAATGTTCATTTCAGACACTGCTTACGATATGCCGCTTTATAACAACGAGTCTGACTTTCGCAGGCTCGCCAGTTAGCATGGAGGCTGACTTCAGTGCTTACGCCTAAAAGCCGGTGAGCGAGGTGGCGGAACCGGTTGGCTTCGCCCAGTCTTACTTACTTCTCTCAAGGTACTGCGCTGCAAGCGTACGTAAAAAAAGTAAGTAGCTAAATGGCGTGAGCGATTAGTTCTATACGGGAAGAAGTCATAGTATTCTGAAATGATAGTTATCTCATACGAACGATAGTAATGGAGTTTCTTAATGGGCGTTGATATCTGCTGGCGATTTCAAAGGGAAGAAAAGCCTGGTAAATGGATTAATTTATCAAGCAATTATAAAGGGGACCGATCATATCTCCACTTTGCCTGGCTCGGATTTGATGTAGATCGTGAAAGGGCGAGCACATCAGCAGTTTTTATCCACGCATTACGCGGATTACCTGATGATATACCGTCCGAAGATGATGATTTATTCGGTGAACATTCATACTCATGGCTGACTTCGGAAGAAATTTTGTCAGCCATACCACCCGATAACGCCGGAGAGGTGATCCAGGAATTTGTCGAAGAAGTAAAGCGTCTCCACGTGGAGAACGGCAGCGTCCGTTTCGTCTTTGGATTTGAAGGGTAACCCGTAAGAAAGTAGCTATCTTACCCGGCTAGGTCTCCAATCTCTCAGATGCTCAAAGAGGGCCGGGCATGGTGCCCACACATCCCCTACCATTCCGATTTGATATTCGTCTAATACACCCTTTAAAGAAAACAAGCAGACGGCAATGAGACGTCGGATTAGCGTCAGCAAATATGAGACGTCAGTAGTCGATGTTTGTCCTGCGGAACGTGAATCTGTTTACAAGGGGTAAAGCCGTACCATCCATGAGGGCTCAGAGAGCCGGGGTCTCCTCCAGATCACTGGAAGTTATTGACTCTGGCAGGCCTATCCCTATGACTTTTTCCCGGATGGCAAATTAAGAGCGAACAGGGCCAAATTAGTACTCTTTTCTAAACGGAAATACTGAATCACCCTGATATAACTGGTCTCTCACAAGACAGGAGATCATCAATGGAACGTGTAATATTTTCAGTAATCTTTTTTATGATGCTGGGCGTACCTTTTTACCTTCTTTATAAAATTGCCCGGGACATTTTTGGTACCGCCGGTGCTGGTGAGCCTGCACAATTGCCTCAGGGCAAGCAAAGACGCTCAGGAGGCGCTGGTTCGGGTTCGATCTGGCAAGGACACCATCTACAGGGGAGCAGCCATTTGAACCCCCTCGGAGGTGATTGTAATGGTGAAAATAGCATAGCTGGTGGTTGTGATGGTGGCGGTGGAGGAGGTGACGGAGGTGGTGGTGGTGACTGATAGCCTGCAACTTTAACTATCAGGATGAAACCCATGTCCAGCAACCGGAAAAAGAATTCATTTCAACCGAAAAGCCCTGCCTTAAAGTGAAGCGTATTAAACGTGAAGGATGCTGAATTAGAGGGTATCGGTTTTATACTGAAGCGTAACTGGAAGAAGGATCTGAAATTAACTATTACGGAAAAGTAACTTTCTGACTCACCACGTACGCCCCTCGGTTATGCCATACAGTTTGATACGAAAACAGATCAGTAAGTAGATTGCTATACGCCGGAGAGAAGTCTATTTTTCATGCACCGAACCTGTTTGGCCTGCAATGGAAGCAGGTATAATAATCACATACAAAGGAGGGCATTATGAATACATTTTTATACGTGCTTTTGGCCTGGATTGTTGTGCTTTTTATCGCCAACAAACTGCTCGCAAGACGTAAGCCCAATACGGTTAAAATCCTGGTACAGCGCAACGGGAAAGCCGCAGAGGTTGATGCTGTAGTGGTTCAGGGTTCAAAGAGAGCTAACAACAGTTCTGTTGCGGACAGCGACGCGGTAGATAGTTATTTTGAAATGAATCCTTACTCCCGCGAAAACCAGGCGAATGGTTGGGCTATGCTGGCCAGAGACGATGACCAGCTTAAATAATCAGTTGAGTGTGATGTGTAAAGCAGCTTAAAACTCTAAATGGACGAACAGGGGAGGTGACAAAGATGACAACCAATACAACAACGACCACCTACCGCTCAGAAGAAATCGTGCCGTTCAGACGGCCCAAAGGGGATCTGGATAGTCGGTATATGCCTCAGGTGTATGCAATGGTGCGGAACTGGGCAAGTAACCCTGCTCAATATGGTGAGGGTGTACTGGCCTCCTACCGCCAACCGGCAGTAAACCTTGCCTACCAGGTAAAAGGAACTCGTGTTGTTTTAATTCTGGTACCAGTAGAGTGCGAGCCACCTGGAGTGATAATGACGGAAACAGTCCTGTGGCCGTCACTATCACTTGTAGAAGTCTTGCAGACCTTGCAGGAGGCCTGGCAAAATATTCCGGCGTTAAACCCCTGACGACTTCTGTCAATATCACCGGCTAGTGATTTACCTCTCTGCTGGTGGTCAGCCCGCCTAAGTTCAAATTATCTCTTTCTAAATTAGCCCGGATAAAAATCGGTCCCTCTAAAATAGCCTGCCCTGAGTAGGCTACGTCATACAAAGCGTTGGCCAGTCACCAGCTGGCTGGTGGCCATAATGCTCCACAGGATAAACCGTATCAGAACTACGCAAAGAAAAAGCCCCAACAATTTACCGATGGGGCCTTTTGCAGACATTTTACAGCCTTACCAATGATAGAGCGCTAAGGCTTCTGCTTAGTGAACAGACTTGCCCACAGATAATGGATAAAGTTGAGCAGAATGTATGTTACTCGTTGCTCGAATTTCATCGGGGCTTTGTACTTTGTCGTTATGTTATGAATATGAGTAAGGTCCGTATAGAGCCCTGGCGACTTCCTTGTTGACTTCAACACCGAACAGATGTGCTGAACAGACTCCGGTGTGAACAACCGTAGCCCTCGTCGTTGTTTGACTTTATGGATAAAATCGTCCATCCCCATACATAACCATTCCGGCTTGATGCCATCAAACTTACAACGTCCGTTTATGATGACGACATTGATACATTCCAGTTCTCTAGCCTTAAGAGCAGACTGAATAGCCCTGATGTGCCCCTGGTTTTGCTTAAACGGGTTCTGCAACTTGAGGGTTCGGGACTGAGTCCATTTCCGCCAGTGGCTTTCCTCCAGAGTACCGTAGAGCTTGCCTACGTAGTTTTTCTGCTCTATGACGTATATACCATGTGGGGCTACGAGAATGTGATCAACCTGCGTAGTGCTATGAGCCGACAACTGAAAGGTGAGATCACTAAGTAGCCCCTGAGCTTCTTCAGGAAGCCCAGATTCAATTGCCTTTGCAGTCCGCCGTTCCGCTATGGCAGAGGTCATAAATCCCAACAGACACAGCAACACGACGAAAATAAGGATAATGAAAGCTACCCCCGTAATGCTCCACAGCAGATTGAAAGCATCCATGTTACCTCACAGAGGGGTAGCTGGTGGCATTAACAGATTCTACTAAGCGGGTAGTGGTACCGGTAAGGCTCTCAATATTTGAAGACAGGCTCATCAGCATGCCGAGTGCAGAACGGAGATTACGATGAGGCTCATTGTAGTTTTTGAACGTGTCAGTGGAGTACATTTTTGAAAGACGTGTACGGATCTCTACTGACGTAAGATCTCCATCCACCAGGCCGTACTTAACTGCCTGAGGTGTTGGCCATACACGGCCTGAATAGAGAGAAACAGCATCGGCATCATGACGCGAGAGAAGCTTTTTACCCCGTCCAAGTTCAACATCAGTTATAAATTTTTCATGCATCGTGTTCAGGATCTCCTTCTGCATGAACTCCCTCGTTGAATCGGACAATGGGTGGAAGGGGTCAAGAGCATCTTTGAACTCACCGGCCGTAAGGGGCTCATTCTTGACGCCTACTGTGCTCATGATCTCTGACAGATTCCAGTGGTCCATACGCACACCGATAGAACCGATCAGGGCATTACTGTCGGCATAAATTGCATCAGCGGGCGATACCGCGTAATAGCATGCGGATGCGCATATGCCTTTCACACTAACGATGATTGGTTTATATGAGTCTGCGATATCAGAGAAAAAACGACCGGTACCGCTGGAGAGTACTTCGAGGGAGTTTTGCTTCGACCGTGCTTCATCGCCACGTTCTGTGCTCCCGGTTTTGTTACTCTTGTCAGCGGCTACAGATGAAAGAGAGCCACCGGCATCTGATACGCGTTCAATCTGTGGCTGGTGGTTTTTAAGCGCGTTTATCTGGCGGTAAATAATGATGGCGTCAGAGGGACCACCACCACCTGACTCTGCCTCGATAATAACTGCTTTGGCATGGGGATTATTGTAAGCTTTGGCAAGAGCTGTTGCGATCACTGTTCCATCGCCCGTTTCCGAGCCGGTACCCATCTCGCCAGAAATCCGTATTACAGCTATATGGTCTTTCTTCCCTTCAGCGTCCTGCCATTGTTCGTAAAGATTGTAGAAAGAAAACCCTACAGCGGTCATGGCAATTAGCGACATAGCAACTTTTGCCGTGGTATGAATGCGAAACATCTTATAAAAACGGTCAGCGTTATCATTGAGCGATTCTTTGATATTTGTAGGGGACTTCCTTTTTTTACTGCTTAACATCTGACCACCTTTACATGAGTTTTTGAAAGTTAGACCACAAGCGATTCAATGCAATTCCCAGTATCAATAAAGCGACTGGTGGGAAAAGTTGAGCGATATTGTTAAATAGTGACATATTTGGCATGACCAGGTAGACCATCGTTAAAGCACTGATCACCCAAAATGCTCGAAACCAAATACGATAAAACTGAACTGTAACCTTACCAAATACGTACCTCTTCAATTTCCACTGGTACATTCCATCTGCTAGCATGGCAAATAGATAGGGCAGAAAAACGATTAGCCACCCCAGGATTAAGTTCCACCGGAAAATGGACTGATAAAGTAAGAGGGGTATGTTTTTGGCCATAGTGTAATTAATAGAGGTAAATTTTTCAGCAACAATGTTAATACCTCTGGCTGGTTTTTTGGTGTCAGGGATCAGAATAGTATTCAGATAGTCAATTAACTTATAGTCATGTACCAACCAATTTAAAGTCGCTTCACTATTTGCAATGACAGACTTCCAACGGTCATTTGATATGATGGACCGGCTTGCATTAACCTCCTGAGTAATCTGATATTTGAGCTCCTCAGTATTCTGGAAAGCCAAGCTGTAACCAAAATAAATGACCATGCCAAAAAAAAGCATTGTTCTGAGCACTGCTGCCCTGCTTGTATTATCCGCAGCCATTGCTTTCCCTCCATTCACGAAAAAGAGCTAGCCTCTGATCGTGATTGCAATAGTTGTTACGCCACATCGTCGGGATACCCAGGAGCCAGTGGTACTGTTTAGGTATGATTTGGTCGATGAGGCTTAACTCCGCCAGTTCTTTATGCTCTGCGCTTTTCCACTCGATCTGTCCCACATCAGGAACAAATACAGCGGTCCTTGCTTTTGCGGCCTGGCGGGAAAATTCTATAAAGTTGATGCCCCACGGCGTCCAGTATCTGTACTGCTCGTTTAGGCCGATGTTAAACACCGGCAGAGAAAGAGTTGAGTCGGCAAAAGCCGAAATCACATTTTTGCAGACTCTTGGACTATCTATTTTTTCCTGTTCGGTTTTGAGATGAGTCAGCAGTGCACGGTCAATAATGCTGTTAAAGGTGTTTGTATAAAGGCCATTAGGGTCAGGAAGCTGATCTATGGCAGTAATGATTTTAAATTTTAACCGAGAAAGAAAGGGAGAGTCCTCAATAGTAACTATATGACTATGTGTTGTTTCTGGATGAATCTGGGGTTTGATGCGCTGTACTTGTTTAAAAGAGACACTACCTGGCAAATTAATGAATGCGCCCACCGTGCGTGTTAAATCGACGAAATAAGGCAAAAGATAACAACCAAGCATACGGGCATTCTTTTTTACAAGATCACACCGTACGTCATTGTTATCGAAAGAAATACGGAAACTAACGAATTTACGTTCAGGACCTTCGCTGGTGGTCAGTGATTGAATCCATTCATGGCATGATCCTTGTGGTACCGACCAGTAGCTGGTTTCACGGTCCCCAAAGGGATCAGTCGTGATCAACTCTCCCTTTAAAAGGAAAAGCTCAGACAGGGTATTTGCCATGGAGAATAGGGAATCGATATCGTTGCTCTGACAAAATTTTCCCAAATGATGAAACGCGTTTTTTTCTATCATAGTTAGCCGATCTCGAACTTCCTGAGAATCTGCGTACTTTAAACCCAAAGACTGAAAGCGCCTTTTTACGAGCGAGCGACATTTGCTGACTTTTAGTGCAGAGCTTAAAATTTGCTGGCGCGTCAGGACAATTTTTTCATCCATCAATGCAACTTCCTTAGAAATTTATTAAGATTTTTGATATCGAGATTTTGACGCAAAGTAACTTTTCCGGCCTTCTTGAAAAGCATTTCCGACAGAGTTGTGTTTGGCTTCATTTGTTTCTCAGCAACAGCAATAGGGATTTGGCCTACAACCTTCCTGCCATCTTGAAGCCTGGCAACTATGTGAAACATAGGGACCTGACCCAAGAGATCCTTTGGAATACTCTCTTCTAAAGTTGTCTGCTTTCTTTCTGAGATTGAACCTGAGAAGTTATTATGCGGCAAAGATGTTTCTGAACCGGTCGTATAAGTGACCATATTTGTGCTTATCGCACTCTTACCAAAGTTCTCTACAACAAGCGTCTGAGTAGGAGTATCGTTGACTCGCAAGCTTATATAATTGTTGCAGAGCCCCGTAATTCGATTGGCAGTTTCAACACTTGCCGCAGCAATAAAGTCGGAGATGGTTTGGGTGCAAATAAACAGTGCAATTTTCGCTGCACGACCCTGCGCCAGAAGGTTAATCATAGGGTTGTTAATGGCTGAGTGTGCCTCATCAACAAAAATACTTATCCTGGAATTAGCTGACATATCACCATCTTGAGCGTTGTAGCGACTACCGGCACAGGAGGTCAGATCTGACATTATTAATTGAGAAATAGCAGCTGCTGTATCGGGGTTTGAAAGGCCATCAAGCGAAATGTATAGCACCCCGCCAGTGCTGAACATCCCTTCGCTTGTTACAATTTCTCTTGATGATACTGAGTTCGGGTTAGGAGATAAAAGCTCATTTAAAGGTTTTTCAATGAGCATATCGAAAACAGGCATAATACCTGCGGTCATTTTAGCCATATGCTCTGGGTCGGACATTGAGTAATCAATAAGCTGGGAAACAGTATCTAACCAGTCTATTTGTTCGGACCCCTCGTAATTCATGAAATGAGCCGTAAACCATTCAGCGAGACGCTTGAAACGTACCGGCAAGGTATCGTTAGCGACGTACTTAACTTTTTCGGTCCAGACATCGTAACCATAATATCTCGCGTAACATGACTCCATTACCTTGACTGTAAGATTCACAATAGACATGTGGCTTTTCATGTTCTTGTGAATCAGATAAATAGAAGGCTTTTTCTCTATGTAAGAAAGCCCGGAAATCACATTGGAAACGAGAGCCTTGGCATACTGAACGAATGGGTTAACCTCACCGGGAACTGTCACCAAGCTCAAAAGACGAGATGTTAGGTCAGAAACATTAGTATAGGTGTTGCAGACATCAATACAGACCGAAGATGCTGGCTGGCCAGGATGAAATTTATAGAAAGGAAGACCGAGGGTCTTAGCCTCTTCCATTAGAGATTCTCGCCACTCTGCATCGTTCTTTGGATCTATGACAACAACAACATGACCAAGATGAAGCATGCTAATGCTTAGTAAACGCTGTAGCACCGTTTTCCCGGTACCCACGTTTCCGGTTATCAGAGTATGACCAAACCAATTGTCTTCAGTTACAAATATGGGTTCCCTACGTTCCACAGCAAAAATTGCATTGCTGCCGCCCATCTTACGAGCCATTGCGTCAAAATGTCTCTTAATTGGGTTGAAGACGAATGGCAACTCGATCTCACGTTTATCACTGGAGAGGTTAGCTATTTGATATGCCCGATCCGCATGTTCCGGACCCCACTCAAACCCATCACAAAAATAGGACTTTCGCTCGGGTATATCCTTATTTTTATTTTGATAATCCTGAACCAGTTGACGATACTTTCGCTCATTGGAGAAAAAGTTACTTTTGTTAATTACACGCAGTGAATCAAGACTAACGAACATGAAATGTCGCTTGAATACACGCCAATGAGCCATCAAAAATGGCGCTGCTGTTTTGCAACGATAAAGGCACAGCAAAAAAAGCAATATTGAGGTGAACAGAACTATTGGGGCGATGTCCAGTCCGTCTGAAGAAAGTCCCATATAAAGCATAGAAACCGAACAAATCAAAAGTATTGAGGCACTACGATACTCAAGAATAGGCCGATAAAAATTCTCTTGTGCATGGAGGTTAGTCCTCTTCGAATCTGACATTATAGGTTCCCAGCCTCTTTCAGGTTATTGATAATTCGTTCAATGTCCACTTTCGCCCGGTCTGATGCGGCCAGCAAAGTAGGCATGTTAAATGCATGGCATTTTGTATTGATCACAGCACCAGAATTAACGAGGTACTGAGGAAGCTTATTGAAAAGATCTTGAGCCTCTAACTGCGACCCAAATTTTTCCACGCAAGATTGGGTCAGATAGAGAGTATTAGGAGTACTTACCATAAATCTGTTTTTGCGCTTTCTTTTAAACGCCACCTCCATTTTGGACAGAATTTGATGCAGTACTAACGCAATTTCTACAAATTCAAGCTCTGTAACGTCACCTTCGCTTATAAGCGAGAATTCACCATTTTGGTCTGATTCAGTAGATGCAAAGACTTTACTGTTCAGATTGTGACCAGAAACAGGTGATGCTGGTTTTTGTACTTCTGCTTTGTCCGATGATTTATTCCGGTTGCGCTTGGGATTTTGTTTTTCTACCGGTGCTGTTGGGGCGAACAGTCTGGCCAGTGCTGGCGAAAGATGATGCCCCTTAGCGTCTGTGGGCGCATGCTCTCCATTTGATTCTTCAAGTACAGGAGGTAAGGCGGGCTCTTCACTTGCCATCACACTGGTTGCGGCTGCTTCGGTCTGGGAATACACAACTTCAGCTGGTGGTGGGCAGTTACCCTCAGTATCTGGTTCTGAGTTTTCTTGTCCTACAGAAACATCCATAGAGCGTTCATTCGTACCCTGGGGATCAGCGTTCTGTTCTCGGTTAAGTTCTGGTAATTCTGACGGCTCGGAGAGAAGCTTTTCATTATGGACCGAAGAGCTTGTTGCACAACTACCGACTTCTGGCCGAGAAACACTAAGCTGTGAGAAATCGGTATAATCAATGATCTCATGCTCTTCATCTTCTTTCTCAAAAAGATGTTGATAATGTTCATATTCCACAGCCTCAGTTTTCAGCGGACCAGTCGCGGATGCACTATCGGTTCCATGATATTCCACGTCGCCAGAATGTTCTTCGACTGCATTTACACGTGGGGGAGGCAGCTCAAGCGTTTGCTTTGGACGTGGGGCAGAGTTTTCAACAGAAGACTCATCATTAATCACTAATGCCTGATACATAGAAGTATTGAAAAGTGACTTTAAAGTTGTTGGCCTTCTTGGCTCATGATAGGTGAGCTGGAACCCGGCGCAGTTATCGCCGAGCTGGACTAAACGCAGATCGTCAATGTCCCTTACTATCCACATTCCATCGAGAGAGCCTTCTCTGAATGTCAGTTGGAAATAGGGCTCTTCACTGAATGCTTTTTCATCTAATCCCGGCAGCAATGCCATAGTGGTATCTATGTTGAGGTAGGGGACAGCATCAACACACACTATATAGTCATTGGAAAGTGGAGCGCTTAAAAGGAGTTCATGAAGTTGGTTGACCAGGACATGGGATTCCGTGTCCTTTGCCGATTCATCTTCACTTTCTTCTATATCAGGAATGACAGGATCAGCTGCTTCCTCACCCTCAGATTTAACTATCTGCGTGTCATTATCAATTTCATTATCACTTTCGGCTTTCTTCTCAAAATCGTCGGATGAGCCTTCATTTTTCTTAGAATGTATATCAACATCAATAGAGGCAGAGGAGCGGCCTAAATCATTAACCTTAAGAACAGCCGTCTCAACAGTATCAGTAATTTTAGTTATAACGTCCCGACCGGGCACTGGTCTTCTGTATTCAGTAACTGTTTTTTGCTCGTCAATGTAAATAAAGTCTTTATTGGCATTAACGCTAAAAAGACCCGGCACTGAGTCAGGGATTTTATAGGAATCAAAGATTAAACCAATCCACCTTAGCTTAAGAAGGTTATAGAATTCTAGTTTCCCTATCCCATTTCTAAAGATGTTTGATATTTCGTTTTCCGAATAGATACCCGGAATGAAGTAGTGAACGACACGCTCATCATCATAGGGCTCGACGTAACCACGTTGAACTAGGGATTCTACCAATACGGTCTTACCAGCCTCTCCCTGAGGGAAGTTATATTTATGTAATTCGAAATCATTGAGAACAAAATCAAGGAATGCGTTCTCGTTAAGGTATACCTCACCATTTACGATAATGATGTGCATAGGCTTAGCATTGTAATTGTTGATATTGATACTGGTAAAGTTGTGCTTGATGGTACTAATGGCCCTTGCTGCTGCATCATTAGAACGCAGACCCATGATAGGGTCACGTAAAACATTAAGGTCTGTACCAGTAGAATAGAAATCAGCGGTCCTCACGCATTTAGACAAAAAGTCATTCCCATCAGTATAAACGTTTAGGGCGGTGATCATTTTTGAATAAACACGTTCTTTATTTACCCGATCCAAAAATGCAAGACATACCGGGTTTAGGATTCGCTCAAGGAAAACGCTGGACCAGATATTATGTTGATTATGAATACGCTTTCGCCAGTGGATTTCGTATTCAACCACGTCATTTTCACGTGCCCAGTCAAGAAGACTTTGTGAGCTTGGCGTCCAAATGATCGGACTAGCTAAATTCAGGCTTACAATGTCGAGATCGTAAACCTTTCCGGCATCATGGACTAAACCACAGATAAACGCAGCATAGAGATATACTTTTCTACGGACTACTTCTTCATCTTGATATCCGATTGGTCTCAGTTCTGAGTGATGCGCATTTTTTAAAGAGAGTATGGCCACTTCCAGGCTGTGAGAAAGTAACCCACCAATACCATTATGATGATGATTTTCGGAAGCTGGCAAAAGATGTATCCAGCGAACATATTCAACCAAGGGCTTTAAAACTAAATTAGTAAATGTATATGCATCGTCCCTGATGTCGCTATCGCTGATAGCTAACATCATTGAAATTGAGTGCAGCTTTTCCCGATACAGAGACAGGATTGACTGTTCATTAAATGTCTGTATGCCCGTCGGACGAGTTGGATACTCGATGAATTTCAGGACTTCTGGATTTGGATGATCAGGAACAGTGTACTTCTGATCTCCTAGAATCTGCGCAAAAGGAGAGAGGCTTGATATATCCTCAATCATTACAGAGGTTGCATCATTCTCCTGAGATGAGAATATCCCCAAAATCCGTTTAATACATAAATACAGCGCCCTGAAATTCATCATCATACCTTATCGACGTTTGCCTGACAGTTCGGCTGCAATGTATGCCTGCACACTTTTATATTGCATTACTTTGGTGATGAACTCTGCTGGACTGTATGGCCCATCCTTACGGCGAGAAACATTCAGAGTCTTTTTCACATTCTCAACATATAAATTAATACTCTTTATAATGTTGTGAGACATAACCGGATAGTCGCTTACAGCCAGTAAACCCAATGAGTTGTACTCATACATTGTGTTCATGAGCTGGTTCATCTCGAAGATGTACTTGTAAAACCTCATGGTGTTGTGGTTATTGAAGTTGAGTTGTACTGGTTCAAAACTGAAAGGTACAAACTGAGTTGATGACATGAATGAGTCATTCTTGTCGAACTCAATTGACTTAATATAAGCAACAAGATTTTCTTTCATCTTATTGTTTTCTTCATGCAGCTCGTTGAACCAATCCTGAATAGCCTGAACAAGGTCAGGATGTTTAACTGCATCAACCGTTTTAAAGAGAGAGGAAATAGCGATACTCACATCATCAAAACCTCTGATGACTGCTCCATTTCTGGCAGTTAAAAACCGGTTAAAGTCTGGGGTGCCGGGGTTAATAATAACTTTGGCCATACCCTGGTGCTCTGGTCTACGTTGAGTAGAAGTTTGAGCGTTTACGCCTTGCTTTTTATTTGAACCTTTTACCATTACATCTTTTGGTTCAATGTTAATACGCTCATTGTCCGTGATAATTGCGTCGTTCATTGTGCCACCTTAGTTTTTGAGTATTGACGGATTTTTCGTCCAAGTTCGATATATGCTGAATGATAGAGCTCAAGCATTTCTCTGTAAGGCTCCAGCAATGCTTCCGTTTCAGAAATCATTTCGTATTCCCAGCTGGCATGGTTTACAAAACAGTTCTTAGAATATTTTCCACTTTTCATTGGTTGCACCCGTTTTGACATGTGGCTAGGCGCTCTTGTTTTATAAGGGCTGAACTGATGCCAAGTGATCGTTACTTTTCTGGCATTACCAATTAGCTCAACTTTTGGTGCGTAAGAACCCAGGTACTCCCTCTTTGGAACTTTGCTATGTCGGGTAAGGTTAATCTCTTGGTGGTTTCGTTCCTTCCACTTGATCCAGTATTTTGTAATGAGATCTTCAGCCTCAACACGCAAACCTTCAATCTGAGCACGTAAATTTTTACGTGTTAGCTCTATAGAACTTATAAGATTTGAATTACTCATGACGCCTCCTGATGTGAAATTACTATACCGGAGGAAATTTCCGTTTTTTTTCACGAACAGAAGATTTTTGAATGCTCTTTGATGAGGGAATTGAACAGATGTAATGCACTCGCTGTTTCCCCCATTCGGGAGGGGCCTTCAGAAACAGTAACAGCGAGTTTAGCCTCACTTCCATCGCTACCCCCTAAAGTTACTTTTGACAGAATGACCATTGTGGATTATTGCTTTTGATAATGTGCATTGCTCTATTAAAGTTATACATATATCTAGTGCCACTTTTCCAAAAAAAATGACCCTATGGAACTTTGTCCATAGTGACACTTTTATAAAAAGTGACCCTATGACGACATTACATAGGGTCACTTTTCAAACATAAGTGACCCTATGTGAGGCATTCATAGGGTCACTTTTCTTTGTTTAGTGATCCTATGTAAGCATGAGGTTGATGAAAAGTAAAAATGTCAGTTTATGACGGTCAGTGAAAGACGTCGTTATTCTAATCCAACGTTGGGAGGGGCTGGATTTAGGTTTTTTTTTAATCGCTTCACATTTCGTTAGCATGCGCAGGAATTTTTGATAAAATTCTGGTTAGTTTGGTTAAAAAGTGTTACAAGTAAGCGGTGTGGTTGAAGGGATAGATTTAAGGCTTATTCAAGCCTTAAGAAAATACTAAAAGTTACTTTTCACCCTACCGAACACCTAACAAAAAATCCATGTTGAAGATTTGAACAATTGTAATGGCGCAAGGACAATCAGCACATGTCAGAATCTGATAATTTAACTCGTAGCTTACTCGGTAAACTTTTCCGCACTGAGATTTCGCTTATTCGTAGTTACCGTGCATTTTTAATGTTATTGCCTGTGCATGGATCTTCTGCATATCAAACTGGGACTCCTCTTCTCCAGCGTCGCCTATTTGGGAAAGGATTTAGTACAGCCGCTGATTTAGCTTTTGAAGTGGAAACACGTCCAGGTAGTTTTTTGGTTCCGCGTACACTCGGAAAGGAAATTACATGGGAGAGGTTTTTTTCTGCGGTCTTGGACGGTGATTCCAATGTAATTCGTGAATATGATACAAATGATATTGACTATGGTATTTACGATGCCGGTGAAAAAGTGACTTTTCTGAATGGTACAGTGGATATCTATAATCCCAAGAAGATTCATGAGTTGCGTTCTAAATGTGTTGATATACAGAATGACTACTTTATGCAGGTGTTCTTTATCTCAATGCTCGCACCAGAGTTTGTAAGTATTTTCTTTGGTTTAAAACCAACTACAGCTGATGCTATTAAAGACATTGGTTATTCATCGTTAAAAACAATTAACGATGTCGTTCTTTTCCCACGTACAATTGCTTTCTCACAAGGGCATATTGAAGAGAGTGTTTCACTTAAAACGAAAGTTTTTGCCTGGGCTTATGAATTGTCTGCTGACATCCGGTTAGGAAAAGTTAGTGATGATTTGATGGAACTATTACGTTATGACACTATGTTCACCAGTCACCGTCAGGATGTGTTCAACACTTTAACAAATAAAGTTATGTTAAAGGATTATTGATATGGCAAAGGTCGATCAAACAAAAGCTAATGCTCTATTGCGAGCAGCAAGAACTATGTCGCTTGGGGCAAATAAAAATACAATACGAATTTTGTACGGTAATCATGTTGCTGAAAATATCGATTTTGAGCCTGGTGCAAAAACAAAACTCAAAAAAGGTATCCGGGGCTGGAGCAAACGCACAGATAACCGCCGAGCCTTTTCTGCTGTTATTGATGTCGCAGTTAACTATTTTGGTTTTGATCCAATAAATCCGGAAGCGAGTTTTCGGCAAATTGACTTCAACCGAATAATGAGTGTCCTTCATAATCTGGGATACTTTGTATGCGCACCGGAAGTTAATAAAATAATAGAAATCCTTACTTCTATGAAAGAAATTGAAGAACTAGGTGCCTGCGAAAAATGTAAACGCCCATACATTGTGCCAGTGACAAATGATGCTCATTGTCCACGTTGCAGATTATCTTCAACTGCTTCAGCCATAGAGAGGTATTCTCAAGAAGAATTAGATTAAATTTAAAAAAGATATCGCGAAACTTGCCTTGTCTGAATCTAAATATTGACTTAAGTCAAATTCTGTTGTTTGCTTTACAATCAAATATTAGTTACAACTTAAATATCAACTCTTGACAAGTAAAGATATAATTTGATTTTTCTTTATTCAGTTTTTCTTCGTTCCAAAAATGTGCACCTTTTTTTCTGTTGAAAACGTAAAACTACTTAGGTTCTCAAAACCTTCTATGCATGACGACTTCTTAATCGCTTTCAATTAATATATTTTATATTCTTGTCTAAGTTCGCTTCTTTGATCCTTAGCTATTCCTTTTTTGAAATATAGAAACAGCATTACTTGTGATGATTTTTTTCAGCTCTAAATACACCTGTTTTCAAAGCAATATTTGCTTTTAGATATTCGATAAAACCATGTTTTTGTTACACCGGATTTTTGACAACGTGCAAGATGGATGATCTTTCCATCACCGAGACTATCTTCTTAGTCAGCACTCCTTTTCCGTCCTTTTCAACATAAAAACGACCATGCTATACGAGCTCTAACCTTTTTTTTGTATGCCATCATAACCGCATCAGAAAAGGAGAACGGTCTATGACTCGTATTGCATTAGCGCCTTCAAAGATGGTTTTGCTTATGTCTTTGGTAATTACTGGTGCCCACGCCAGCCCTGAGCAACCCCTAATAAAAGATACGCCCTTTGTATCTGGCCAGGCTTATAAGAAGGGTTTCTTCTGGTATGACGATCCTGCTAAAAAAAGCGAAGCTGAAGAAGAAGAGGTTTTGCCACCAACCGGTGCTGCTAGCTCGCCTTCAAAAGAGGAAATGGTAGATTTAAATTCAAAATGGCTAAAAGAGAATATGCCTCGACTGTTAACGCAGGCAATGGATAACCCTACCGCAGAAAATCTATCACGTTATTACACGGCGCAAAGGTTAATGCTGGATATCAGTACGCGTTTTTCTGACAAATCAAAAGATTATTTTCTTAAAAACCCGATGATGTCTGAAAAACGCAGGCAACCAGTGGAAAAGGTGGCACTGGATGCTCACCGCACTGTTGTTGAAAAAAATCAGCAAACGGTAATGAAAGATATCTTTACTAAGTCAGGTTTATTTTTCTTTTTCCAGAGTACTTGCCAGTTTTGCCACGAAGAAAGCCAAATACTTCAATTTATGCAGAACTATTATTCGGTAGATATTCTTCCAATCAGTATGGATGGAAGGCCATTGCATAATGGCCTTTTTCAGGATTTTAACATCCCCAACGCACAAATTATTGATCAATTTAAAATTCGAGAGGTACCTACAATTTTCCTGGTTTCAAAGGATGGGACATCAGCTCAGCGCATTAGTGAAGGCATGATCTCCGCTGATGAATTAAAGAACACTATTATACTTGCCGCGAAGGGCATGAATCTGATCGATGACGCTTCGTTCCAGTCAACTCTAGATATTAAAAGGCAATATACCATCGGCGATGATGGCGTTATTACCGTTAATAAATCCGAAATGGAATCAGACCCATTCCTACTTCAAAAAATAATGGACCAAAAACTCGAAGGCTATGACATGCCTACGGCCGATCCGGTCAATTATCTCAATGCTGGCGGCAGTTTTGGAGGCACTTATGCGCAGTAATGCCGTTTTCAACTTCAAAAAGTTACTTTTGTCTCTTTCTGTTTGTGCTGCAATTTTAGCCCCGACTGCAAATGCAGACAACGCAATGCGTAACATTTTCAATGGCATGATGACGTCTACCAGCCCGGCCACCTTTTCCACAGCAACCCGTACAGGCATAGTTGGCGGGTCAATGTCTTACCGAACAACAAACGTTAATACCAACCTTGTTTCCATGTCGTTTCCAAAAGCTTCTGTCGGTTGTAACGGTATTGACGTTTTTCTTGGGTCCTTCAGCATGATCAACGGGGACCAGCTTGTGCAGGTGGCCCGTGGTATTGCCCAGGGTGCGGCTATCTATGCTTTTAACGTTGCTGTTTCAGCTATTTGTGCTGACTGTGCTGCAACGATTAATGACATCCAAAACAAACTGCAAGCGCTAAATAAATTTGCGAAAGATTCATGCAATGCAACTTACTCTTTCCTTTCTGAAAACGTGGGTACGCCAAGCCAGTTCGCTAACTCAGTTAGCTCTGGACCAGCCTCAATTCTGGGATCGATTAATGGTCTTATTCCTGATTTTGGCTCATCGATGACAAAGTCACCTGAAGCTGTCACTTCTCAGGTTAAAGCAAAGGATCCCGAAGAGTTCGCTGAAAAATTCAGTGGTAACCTCTTCTATATGTCGTTCATGGATATTGATAAGGGAACGATGAACATCGGAGGGGTAACGGAGTTATCCGGTTATAAACTGGCAGAACAACTTATGTCTCTCGTAGGTACTGTCATTATCAACTGGGATAGCAAAGGCGAAAAAGCGGGAATGGAAGTCCGCCCGTCTACCATGACTGTCACGGATTACATCATGGGGCCACCAGCTGGCGGATCAATTAAAATGCTCAAGTGTTCTCCGGCACCAGATCCATCATCCCCACGAAAGGCTCAGTGCCTTGTCATGTCAGAAGTTAATGACGGTGGTTTTAAGGGATTGAAGGATACCATTTCTGATCTTCTTTTAAACGTACAGAAAAAAATCATCAACGACGTTCGTGTTTCAGATGATGAATTACGCATTATCTCCTATATCGGCATCCCGACCATTATCGACTCTTTGCAAACATTCGAAGCACCGGAAGGGTACGCATACATTCAGGACATCAGCACTATTGCTGCGACGAGCCTCGTAATCAACATGTTGCGCCAGGTTGAGGCCAAAATTTCAACCATGAGCATACCGAGTGAGTCGCTGTCGGGTAAAAGGGATGATCTCAACCGATTAACAGACAATCTCTCAAAACAGGTTAAAGCCGCCTATGAGCTATCGCACAGCCAGGTCGGTACCAGCTCGGACGTCATTTCAACCTGGGATAACCGTCGCCTGCAACGGAAGGCTTTCACTGAAAGTATTCGTGGCACACGTAACTGAGGTCTGACATGGATTACAACATATATACCCTGGGTGATATTGATTTTGTCTGGTCGGCTTTTACCGGTATTGCCCTGATCTTTTCTCAATATACTGGTGTAAAAGAGTTCCTGACCACGGCCGCCGTTGTAGCAGGTGTGAGCCTATTCTATAAAACGTGGCTATGGCTTCAGGCTCCGACCAAAAATGAATTACCGTTTTTCTCCTGGTTTTTGGGGTTGATCCTTTTCATGATGGCAATGGTTCGAGTGGATGTAACTATTGAATCTGTAAAGTCGGGAGAGGTCAGAAACGTCGACGGAATTCCAA
This sequence comes from Enterobacter cloacae complex sp. IR5450, assembly GCF_049238665.1. Taxonomy (NCBI): domain Bacteria; kingdom Pseudomonadati; phylum Pseudomonadota; class Gammaproteobacteria; order Enterobacterales; family Enterobacteriaceae; genus Enterobacter; species Enterobacter cloacae complex sp. IR5450. The sequence continues at coordinate 12,086 of NZ_JBMKIC010000034.1, read as the reverse complement.
TTTTTATTGCTGCGATGGCAACCGTCACCACTAACTTAAGCCAGGGTTTGCTGAAGGATTATAAAACAGCGTTTGATCCGCTTTCTCCGGTGGACCTGTCTGCAACAACTCTGGACGATGACATCACCCTCGGTCCGATGATCCGATTCGTGAAGTTTTTGCAATGGGGCGGCGATAGCCAGGGCTACTGTTCCGCATTTCCTGAACCGGCCAGCGGGCTAGGGCCAATGAACGTATGTGCTACCGTTCAGTCTCTTGCATACAACTGCCTGAAGGCTACCCAAAACTCAAGCGCAAATATTGCCGGTAAAGAAACTATTTTTAACGATATTTTCTCAGCTAATCTGGCAGATAGCATGGACCGGATTAATCAGGCGATGAAAGGCGCACTGAAGAATGCCTCTGCCAGTATTGTTGGCGCTAACGGTTCAAAATCTGGTACGTGTGATGAGGTCTGGTCAACTGTGAAACAGGTTACCAGTACAGCTGAAGCTCGCCAGACTATTTCCCTTATAGGACAGACAAACGGCATCCTTACTCCAGACGAAGCAAATGGTGCACCTACCGGCGCAAGCTTTACTGATGTTATGGCGTCAGCAAATGGTATGTACGGTAAGGCTATTGGTTCGTATGACGCCACCCTGAACCTGTTCATTATGAATGAGCTCAGAAATGGCGCAAGCAAATATAAGACCCCACTCGGTCTGGCTTCCGATATGCAGTTGTTTGAGGCTTCTCTGAAGCGAACCAACACAATGGCTTCACAGGGCCAGTTGTGGTTACAACTGTCGGGAGCAGCAATCGCATTCCTTGAAATGTTTGCTTATATGGTTGCTCCATTTGCTTTGCTTATGCTGCTGGCGTTAGGTGGTAATGGTGTTGCCGCTGCGGCGAAATATTTGCAACTTATCCTCTTCGTGAATATGTGGCCGCTTACGGCAGTAATGGTCAACGCGTATGTGAAGAAAGTCGCGACGGCCGACTTGGATACCTGGAGCACCCTCAACAGCCAGAATAATGCCGTCACGTGGATGGGACTCCCAGGGCTTGCGGAAACATACAGTTCATACCTGTCTGTTGCTTCCGCCCTCTATGCTCTGATTCCGGTACTCACATTATTCCTGATGACACAGTCGATTCACCCGATGATGAATGCGGTTAAGGGAGTGACCCCCGATGCGCCGGTGGATACTGGTCATGTAACGCCCAAAGTATGGGATGGCCCTAACAGCGGTAAATCTTCATTTGGTGACGTGACACGAACCGCCTTAACCAGTACCGGTCAGGGATACAGCGATGGCGGCGCAGTTGATTCAAGTAATTTCCGTCTTGGAATGTGGAATGCTGGTTCAAGTATCGCTAACAGCCAGGGACAAGGATCAGCTGTAACCTCATCAGTTATGAGTGCGGCAAGTAATTCATTCCAGGCTGGTTACAGTCAGATGAGCGAAATTGGAAGGTCAGGACAGTCGAGCCAGCAGTTCTCAACCAACCTGCAAACAATGAAGCAGATCTCGGATAAGATTGGTGCCTCTGTAGCAGAAGGTATTGCAACGAAACATGGGGTGAGTGCGTCTCAGATGGCCAGCATTGCTTCAAATGTTATTCTCAACGCTGGGCTTAATGGAGGTGTTGGAACTGGCAATGGAGCCGGGCTGAAAGCGGCTGTAGCAGGGCAATTGAGTAGCGGTGCATCTAAGACCAATACAGGCAGTGACTCGCTTTCAAATGACCTTTCAAAAGCAATCACGAATCAGCTTAGCCAGGATTCTGCGTTAACTGACCAGTTCAGTAAAGCGGCGTCTCAGGTAAGCAGCGATCAGATATCCAATACTAATGCGTTTAAAGAAGCATCGTCGAAAATGAACCAGGCGACACAGACGATGGCGCAAAATATTTCTACATCGGTTTCGACTAACGCAAGCTCCAATAGTGGAATGAGCCTTGATTCTAAACAAAGCATTAACCTGGACAGGTTCTCCGATTCTATTCGCAACAAAAACTTCAGTGATGATGATGTAAGGAATTTTGCTCGTAAGAATGGGCTGGATGAGAATGCGTTTATGGAGAAATTCAACTCCTATAACGATACCTTCAAGGCCAGTAATCAGCTTGGATCGCAGCTTCAACGTACTGACGCGCTTGTGGCTGCAACCCGAGATTTCAGTGAGCAAAAAATTGCGATTGATACCGCCCGGGGAGAGACGGCCGAAAGTAATAAACAGGATCTCCGTGAAACCTCCAGCCTGCTTAAAAGTCTGGTTTCCGACTTCGGTGGTAATGCACAGCAGCTGCTACCTATCACCAATCAGCTCGACAGAATTTCAGGTGACGGGTCAGGAATTAATACTATCACTCAGGCACAGGATAGAACTCCTGACAGCGTAAATACGTCTGGCGTGATGAGTGCGTCACGCGTAGGGGAACTGGGTGGAAGTGTAGATTCGCAGGCTAAACTCGGTCTTTCCTCCAACGCTCAGGACGCGACACAGCATGTCCCTGGAAAAAGTGAAGCTGGCTTTACTCCGTATAACCTTGATAACGCGGGCAAAGGCGATATTCAGGGAATACATAACAACAACGTGGGCCGCACTTATTCTGATGAAGAAAGGAATGTGCTTAATTCTCTCGAAAAGAATGGACCTGTACTGAATAATCAGGGTGTAGAGAAAGTCGTCAATTCGGGTCAGGATGTCAGAAATGCAGAAGGCACATTTAACGATCTGGAAAAGGTTGGAGGTCGGGTGGTTGGTGATGGAATGGATCAACGAGCCACTGCTTTGAACAGTATGTATCAGAGCGGGCAAGTTCGTGGCTTATCTAATAACACTGATAACTACTTTAGTCGTGTTGCCAACAACCCGAACTTAAGCCGGGACGATAAGCGAGCTGAATTGGCACAGCAAGCTGTCTTTACCTATGGTGCCAGCACCATGGCTACCGGTGCCGAAAGAGAGCAGCTCAAAGCGGATACCCAGAAGATCCTTAATGAACTGGGTAACTATAACGTTAACTGGAGTATGAATGACGTTAAGAGCATCCATAGCAGTTTCAACACTCATAACAGAGCTGATGGTTCACTTGAGTCAGTCGTACGGGCAAACCTGGGAGAAGGTGGGTCGGGCGGTGGTCTCGTTGGTAACCGCACTCAGACCGTCACAGATCGCTTGGTTGGGGAAAAGATAGAGGCCAACACTGAGCGGGGCGCGATTTCTGGTGCGCTACTCGGGGGCCAGCAATTTGTTTCGGATACGCTAACCAGCGTTGGGGCGAAACCGGTAAATGAGATGCTTACGGGAGCGGGCATCCTTCAAACCCAGACATCGATAGCAAATGATGCCTCTAACCCTGCAAATATGCCTGATTCTCTCCAGGGTAAAGTCCTTAATCACATGCAGATGTCTGATGGCGTCGCAGCTGTAAGTGACCGGTATCAGAGTATTAGCAGCGACGGCGTTTCGACTTATGCGAATGCAGCGCAGAACTCTGAAAGGGCTATCCGGCAGCAATTGACGGATGACCCACGCTTTGGGCCTCAGAAAGCAGATGAATTCATTCAGTACATGAAGTCAGAGCTGAGCAACACAAATGAGCCTTACCAGTCACGTGTCGATAAAGCGGATCAGTGGCTTAATGAAAATAAAAAATAAGGGAGGTTGAATATAACCTCCTGAAATGACTATCAATAGATTGTAAATTACTGCTAAACAATTAAGGCCGCAAAGTATGTGTTTGCGGCCTTTTTTTCAGAAGTACCGCTCTTGCGGAACATTCAACTGACGGTTTGAATCAGTGAAGACAAAAATCTATCAAACTCTGTATGAGATTCAATAACATAATCAGTAGATGCTTTGTCTCTTATCTGAAAGCAGTCGTCTGCAAAACTATAAGCGAAAAGTGACATGCCATCTTCTCCGATTAACACCTTATCAGTGAGATTTGGGTCAACGTAGATTTCATTGTCTCGTGCTTCAAAGTTGCGTATGTAAATATTTGACCACAATAGATTTTCGTTCTCTGCCTGAACAAGGTTATAAAACGTAAGTCCGTTGTACTCAAAACCATCCATAGCATTAAACACTTGGGCATAATCAAGCCTGGTTTTAATGAGTTTCTGTATATCTATATAGGCGCTCTTTTTGTGATCTGCCCACTCCACTGGAGGCGGATTGCAGATTAAGTCTTTCAAGACTTCCGGGGCTACCGGGCTGGCTAAAGGGTAGTGATCTGCAACCATCAACCTCTTTAAGCTGCTGAGTAGTTGAGTTAAATCTTTCATGAGCGCCTCTTACTTTCCTACCGGGTAGATAACACCGTTCGGCGATGGCCATAGAACTTTGGTGCTTGAATTATACGGTAGATCCTTCGTAATGATGGATTGTGCTTTCGACAGTGCTGAATGGTATGGTGAATTCTGAATAAGTACCAGGTTGTCTATAGCGTTTGTGCCACCATCATCAAGAGGGATCTTGTGGTGAACCTGCCACCCAGAGGGGACCTTGCCTGTTGCAAGTTTCATCAAATCGTTAGGTTCAAACGTAGCCAGGGCATCTGGGTGGTCTGAAAGTGATTTAAGGAAGTTAGGGCGTACAGTATTGTTGAATTGTCCACGGAGAGCTAAATATTCAGCTCTGTCTCGGCGCATGTAGTTCAATTCGCTAACATTCATATCATCGAGCAAAACGTGTGCTTTTTTGTACTTGCCGAGATAACTTGTCAATTCATCCGCAGACCTTGGATTTCGGATAACCAGAAGTGAAGCCGCTGCAACCAGCATACCTGAAGTTGTTTCGTTCAATACCTGGTCATAGCCTTCAACAGCTTCGCCGCCAAGTTGTTCAGCCGTATGTCGAAATCCCTCCACATTTCCATTATAAAGCCCGCCAGCTGCGAGAAGACGACCAGCCGCTTTGGAATTAATGGTTTTTGTTGATTGGGCGTGCTGTGCTGGTGTCGTTGATCGAACGTAATACCCCGGGCGTTTCAACTGACGAGAGATGATATCGCGCAGACGGGTAAAGAGGGACAGGGGCAGGTCATTGCGTAGGTTGCCATTTGATATAACCCCCGGCCCGGCATTGCCGGTTATGTCTTTTCTAAGCAGAACGATCTTACCGTATCTGATGTCGTCAAGCGTATCGCGGTAAGCGAGCCAGGGGCGTTGATGGTGGAACTGGTGATACCGGCTGACAAACTGTGTATATCCCTGCGGTAAATTCCATTCCTGAATAATCCGGTTTGGCAGGGCGGTATCTTCGAGGTCATGTACCGCCGTGGCCGGATGTATGATGTGGGGAATATCCTCAAGGTATATGTCATCCAGTGACTTAGCCTGACAGTGATGCAGCATAATGTCCCTTTCTTGTCGAATTCATATGAGACATTATTGCGTATGGTATAAAACAATCAATCCTAAAGTGGATGGGCGTACGAGATCAGCAGTGACAGGGTAAAAGGAAAGTTACTTTGTTCATCAGCGTCCCATGAGCTGATGGTACCTTGCGTTAAGAGCTGCAAGGTCAGATTCGGTGAGGCCCGTGTAATAATCGGTTTTGTGCAAATGCGGATAACCGGCCGGAAATAATGATTCGTCGTCATCAAGGCAGATAAATGCTTTAACTCGATGTGAAAAGACAAAGTCCTCACACTCGGCAGCCCGCACACCAGTCTGTCCGTGTTTTAAATATACCGAACCGGTTGCACCTATGATTTTGTCTCTATAAGGCACCCGGAACAGAGATTTCAGATAACTTGTATTAGCGCACTCACGCCATGAGCTGGAGATAACAATCACCATGGCAGGGCAGTTATCCAGCAATTTCTCTAACAGTGGCATTCGCTCAAAGGTTTCATTTTTACACCTGTGGCAAACCCCATCGAAATCTAAGAAAAGCACGACATGCGAATCAGGGAGAGGGGCCCATAAACCAGCTGTTGTTTCTTCATGAACACATACTTCTTCATGATGAGGGTTTTTCTGGATCAAGAAAGAAGAGAGAATCTTAAATAAATTTCTTGCAGAAGAAGACAATATATTACTCCTGAGTCAGTGTGAAATATTTGTGGTGGTTTACCCAAGCCACTCGATGATCTTCTGTAATATCGGGTTGTATTTATTTAACAACAGGAGTCGGGTTTTGCTCCGGGACATTTTTAGCTATATGGCCATTGTATCGAGGAGGTTGCTGGGTCCATTGATAAAGCTCACCCATCCCGTTACGCTGCTGGATCCGGCGATTGTACTTTACCATGAAGTTAAATATGTACTTTGCACGTACCTTTGGGGTTTTGCTGTTGTAATCTGCAATCCCTTCAAACACATTGCCCTTGCGATCAACAATTTTTCTATAGAGCCACCATGTTCCAACCCAGAAACTTGCGCAAGCATCGTAAGCCAGAACCCGCCACGTTACCGTCGGGAAATGCTTTTTTATTTCAGGTAGATTGGATGAGTTGATCTGCATTGGGCCAATATCATAAGTGCCGTTAGTATTCCTGCTGAAAGTACCAACCTTACCGCCTTCATTGTCAAACAACGTAAAAACCAGTTCAGCATCAATTCCGAAGTAGCGGGCGGCATCCGTAATGCACTGAGTGTAAATCTCATCAGGAACGGGAATAGGTTTCACATCATCTGCTGGTGGTGTAAACACAACGATTTCTCCACTGAATCTACGTTTTATCTATTCTCCCATATATCTATCGACTTTCTTTCGGCTTTACCCGTTGATTTAAGCGTTTAAGCAAAATTCTGGAATTTTGGGGCGTGATAATATTAGTGCTCGATTTAAGGAGCGGAAATGAAAAAAATTATTAAGGCATCGGTATTACTTCTTTCATTAAGTACCGCCTTCACGATGAATGCCGAGCCGGTTAATACAATGGTACTGCCAGATGCAGCCCGGGATAAGCTCAAAGCCATTGGGCTTTCAATCGAGCACGTCGAACCCTCGCCAGTAAAAGATATTTTTACGGTGATTTCCAGGGAGGGGGTAAGTTACGTGAGCAAAGACGGAGATTACATTTTTACCGGAAGCTTATTCCACGTGAAAGGTAAAGATGTGGTAAACACCACTGAGCAGGCCATTTTAATGGGCGTCCGGGAATTCGCATCCAAAACAAAATCCATCGACTACAAATCACCAAACGAAAAATACCGGCTTGCTATCTTTACCGATATAACCTGTGGATACTGCCAAAAACTGCATCATGATCTGAAGTCTTATCTTGATGCCGGTATTTCGATTAAGTTTCTTGCATTCCCACGTGCAGGACTGAACTCGGTAGTAGCCGGGAACATGGCCAAAATCTGGTGTTCAGCAAAGCCAAACGAAGCTCTGGATGCAGCGATGAATCCGGTTTCAACTATCCCGGAAGGACGTCCTGATGAGGCTTGCTTAAACATTATCAAATCGCATTTCCAGGTGGCCTCAACAATCCCGCTGCAAGGTACTCCTACCATGGTGACACTAAGCGGCAAACCGCAGTTATTTACGGGGTGGCTGAGCCCGGAAAACCTGGTGACCCAAATGGGCGCTGCGCAAAAGTAACTTTTCCGACTGTAAGAGGTGTGTATGAAATCTACTTTACTGAGTACGTTAATGCTGGTTGCTGTAGGTGTACAGCCCGTTTTCGCTGCACAATGTCAGTACGGAGCCTGTGGAACGGAAAACGATCCCGGAATCGGATTTCTGATGTCATCGGTACAAATGGATAAAGGTGAACATCTAAAGGAACTCTCTGGTGTTGCGACCACAGGTGACACCATCTCTAAAAAGATGGAAAGCTACCTGGGAAATAAAAAGCTCAAGGTAAACACCGACAGTACCCGCAAGGGGCCGGGTAATACCACCATCAGGCCTACAGATGAGCTCGCCCCAACGAGGCAACTAAAAGTTATCCGGCCCGAACTGGTAAAAAATCCCGATTCGCAGCTCGTGGTAGCTTTCAATGAGCGCCTGGCCTGATTTATTGACTGAGAGCGTCCAGAAGGAAAAAAGATGTCGATACTCAGTAGCTTCGTCATCAGAGCAACGGGGATACCTGACAAAAAGTATCTCCGGGATCCCGTAATAAAACGTTGTTATAAACGTCTGAGTCGTAGGGTGCCTGCTCTAATGACGGGGTGGCTTCTGTGCATTCTGGGTTCAGGGTATGTCAGTATGGCACTGGAACAGCCTGATAGCACTGTATTACTCAGTCTGCTGCTGTTGTATGTTATGTCAGGCATTTTACTGATGCAGTTCCAGTATATGTATTCAGAGCGAAGCATAGGCTACAAGTTCTACCTGGAAGTGCTTATGAATGCAGCTGCCAGTACTCAACATAAAGAACAGTTACAGTATCTGTTCATTAATAAGCCCAATTCCATCACGATGGGCGATCTTTACCGACTTTATGATTTTAATGGGGGAGGGCGATAGCCACGTTAATGTGCGTGTCCAAAAGTCACTTTTGAACATTCTCTTCCCGCCGTCTGCTTTCAGTTCCAGGGGATCACTGCAACATAATTTCCGGAACGCAGCGGCGCATCAAATTTATCAGTAAAGGCGTCGATCATTGCTGAATAAGCAATGCTGTCTGACGGCACAGGTGCATTGCTTTGCATACTCACTTTCAGAACCTGCTTTGCTCCTTTCGCTGACGGGTATACCTCGACATCCAGCTGTCGCATATAGTGCATCTGCGACATCGTCTCAGTGCCTATTACCCCATCGACTGGCTTGTAGTCATAGTCAGTATGCAATTCGCCATGCTTGTCAGTTCTCGTTGTCTTTTTATCTACAACGTAGCCTGTCACCCCAGTAAGAAGCTGCTCGCTATACTGCATGTTCTCCTGTGAGCTGCTGATTCGGAACCTGAGCACATAATCTGGCTGGTGAGTGGAAATAATGACTCCTTTTTTTGCTAATCCATCAGCAAAACGGCCTGAAAACATTCTGGACTGAATACTTTCGTCCGGAGGGACTATCTGAAACCTTTTATTTGTAACAGGACGAGGCATTAGATCGTACGCATCTACCTGGTTTGCGAAATGATATCCGCATCCACTCAAAAGCATTGCGGTTGTGAGTATAAAGCCCTGCCTAATCATCCTTTAATCTCCAAAAAGCATTGTTTCACGAATAATTCCGATTTACCGGGCCAGTATAATCCATCGCAGGTTAATAACTAACAGGCTGAAAAGCATAAAGGTAGCTATGTCTAAAGAATTTTATTTAAAACCGATGGCCACGATTTTAATTTCTGCGGTTATTGCTACCGCTGCCTCGGCGTTAATCACGGCAACTTATTTTAAACCGAAGGTGCTCAGTGAGGAAGAAATTGGCAAAATTGCCGCTACTTACCTGGTAAAAAATCCCCATTATTTAGTGGAAGCAGGTAAGGCGCTGGAAAATCAGAACGTGAGTGCCTCAGTGGAACGAATAATTCCATATGCGCCAGCTCTGCTGGATACCAAGGAGACGCCAAACATCGGCCCTGATGACGCCGACGTCGCGGTAATCGAGTTCTTCGACTATCAGTGTATTTACTGCATGCGGGTTACACCTGTTGTTGAATCGGTAATGAATCAGAGCAAAGATGTAAAATTCTTCTTTAAAGAATTCCCGATTTTTGCCGGTTCAAAACCTGTATCTGCCATGGGGGCCGCTACGGGTCTGCACGTCTATCAGAATTTCGGTGCTGAAGCCTATCGTAAGTACCACAACAACCTGATGGCTGTGGCTCATACCTTCATGACCTCTCAACGCAAATTCGAACTCACTGACTTTAATACTGTGGTGGAAAAGTCAGGGTTTAACAGCACGTTTTCTGACAGGGAAAAAAACCGGTATGAAAACGTGATCTCCGGCAATATGCAGCTGGGCGAAGCGCTCGGGATCACCGGCACACCCGGTTTCATCATTATGAATATGAAAAAGCCGAATGCGGCGACTACCACATTTATCCCCGGGGCTATGGACGCAGCAACTTTGCAGGGCGCAATCGAAAAAGCTCGCGGGGCCTAAAGTTACTTTCACATTTGATGAGTACGGCCATGCCGGTCATGGCCGCTACGCTTTTACAACGAGTAATTCATCCCAGCGGGTCGTATATCTCGGTGATAGCATGGCCTGCTTCATACGAAAATCCTGTTGAATGCCTTCCCCCAGTAAAAACAGAGCTCCGCGCTTTTCTTTATTGAACCGGTCCATAACTTTCATCAGTGCCTGACTGCCAGGCCTGGCCGGGCGAGTATCAAACAGGCTGAGTTGCTCTGTGCCGTCAGTCATAGCGGAGAGCATTACCCCTGCTTTCGCATACGCTATCCCGGGTCTGTAAATGCGGTTCAGGATGGTCATGGCTGCATCAACCAGATCGCGGGTGTCCTGTGTAGCGGTAAGCGGCTCGATACCACAATTGCTGTAGCGGTTTTCACCTTGCGCATAATTGCTACTCTGAATGAAGACTGTGATTTGACGGGTCCACGAGCCATCCTTGCGCAGCTGCTCTGCCGCCCGGGCGGTAAAAAATGAAACTGCCTCATGTAGCTTGCCTATCTCATTAAGGCGCTGACCAAAACTTCTGGAAACGATAATCTGTTGCCTGACAGGAGGAGACTCGTGCAGCCGGAAACATGGTTCGCCATGCAGTTCCCGCCAGGTACGCTCGATTTCAACGCCAAAGCTTTTACGTAAAAAGCGAACGTCGCTATTATAAAAATCACCGGCAGTGATGATCCCGAAAGCCGACAGGCGTTCACTAATCTTTCGACCAATACCCCATATTTCTCTGGTACTGATCAGGCTCAGGAGCTTCCTGATCCTGGCCTGATCAGTCAAAACTACAACCCCGCCTGTAGCTGCCCATCGTTTGCTCGCATAGGTGCATAATTTAGCGAGGGTTTTGGTGCTTGAACAACCCACACCACAGGTAAGGGACAGATTATGAAGAAGTGTACTTCTGATCAACCGGCCGTAATCTTCATAATCTATTATCTTGTTCATGTTTTTCAATAACATGAAATTTTCATCTATGCTATATCGACTCGATTGAGGCGCGAAGCTTTCCAGCGTTTCATGGAAGCGATTTGAGTAGTCTTCATACAAAGTAAAGTTAGAGCTCCGGACTTCGATCCGGTGTTGCTGAATCAAATCCCTGCACTTAAAAATTGGGGTCCCACGCTTAATACCAACGCTTTTAGCCAGTTTATTCATTGCAATGACGGACGAATCGTTATTGCTGGCTATGATGAGCGGCTTTTTTGACAGCTTGGGATCCATCGCACACTCAAATGCCGCATAGGCTCCGTTAATATCAACGTGCATGTACATGGCTGAACTGATTCAGTGCAAAGGTGACGACGCCCCATATCTCAAGGGATTCAGGATTTACACGTATCGGCTTATAGGCTGGATTAGAAGGCATCAAAAGCAGCTCAGGATACGTGTGTAAGATCTTTACCGTAAACTCTCCATCCACCAGCGCAACGACGATAGAGCCGTGTCGTGCTGTTAAAGACCGATCCACAACCAGTATTGCTCCATCATTGATACCGGCATTGATCATACTGAGGCCCGCCGCCCTGACAAAGAAGGTTGAGGGGCGGTTGCGGACTACATATTCATGCAAATTTAATTCATTATCTTCATGCCCGGCGCACGGACTCATCACTCCACAGCTTAGTAAATCACTGAAAAAAGGTGCCATTTCGTAAGGCTTGTTGCTAATGTGCTCAAGGATAACAGACATAGCTACACTCGAATTCTTGTACTGTATGTATAAACAGTATTGCGAGTTGAAGAGAAAAGATCAAATCTCTCCGGTAACGCTATCAAGCCTGACGAAAAATTAAGCTTTATCATAAACATCAAAAACCATCTTTTACCGATAATGGCGAGCTGGCCTACGAAGAAGGTATACAAGCTAGGATGAAAGGATTCTGATGCTCCTCCCACCAAATTTTTTATCTCCTGAAGACCAGGCTGAGTACGATGCTTATATGGCAAGGTTCAGCGAGGTGGTGATGCTGCCAACTTACTGATTTAGTGTATGATGGTGTTTTTGAGGTGCTCCAGTGGCTTCTGTTTCTATCAGCTGTCCCT